>DASVGR010000046.1:0-10442 GCA_036379395.1 Rhodanobacteraceae bacterium
GATCGTCGCCGGCCGGTTCCCTTCGCGAAATTCATTGTCTGAATCAACGCGAGGGGTAATCTCATGAACCAAACCATCCTGCAACGCCGCACGCCGGCCCGCCTGACCCGGCTGTTGCTGGTCACGGCCTGCGCCCTGGCCTTTGCGCAAATGGCCCATGCCGCCGACAGCACCGTCCCGTGCGACGGCATCGGCGCGTGGAGCGCCACCACCGTGTACACCGGCGGCGACCAGGCCACCTACGACAACCAGCTGTACCGCGCCAACTGGTGGACGCTGAACGGCAATCCGGCCACGCATTCCGGCCAATGGCAGGAATGGTCGCTGGAAGGCACCTGCTCGGGCAGCGCACCGGCTCCCGCACCAACGCCAGCGCCTTCTCCGGCGCCAACGCCATCACCCTCGCCAGCGCCTGCTCCAACGCCAGCGCCTTCTCCCGCGCCAACACCGGCACCTGCGCCAGCACCGACGCCGGCACCCTCCCCGGCACCAACACCGGCCCCGGCGCCTGCTCCGACACCTGCGCCAGCCCCCGCGCCGACGCCGGCCGGCAAGCATTTGATGATTGGCTACTGGCATGACTTCGACAACGGCAGCGGCATCTTCCGCATCGCCGACGTGCCCAACACGTGGGACGTCATCATCGTGGCGTTCGCCAGCGATGCCGGCAACGGCAACGTCAGCTTCACGCTCGATCCGGCCCTGGACAAGCAGCAGTTCATCGCCGACATCGCCGCCAAGGAGGCCGCGGGCAAGAAGGTGTTGCTGTCCTTCGGCGGACAGAACGGCACGGTCACGCTGAACAACGCCACCGAAGTGGCCAACTTCGTGTCCTCGACGGCCGCCATCCTCAACGAATACGGTTTCGACGGCATCGACCTGGATCTGGAAAGCGGCGCCGGCGTCACTTCCGGCGCGCCGATCCAGACCAACATCGTCACCGCGGTGAAGGATCTCAAGCAGCAGTTTCCGAACCTGTTCCTGACGATGGCGCCGGAATTCCCGTACGTGCAGGGCGGCTACGTCGCCTACGCCGGCATCTGGGGCGCTTACCTGCCGATCATCAACGGCCTGCGCGACGACCTGAACGTGCTGCAGGTGCAGCTGTACAACAACGGCGGCCTGAACACGCCGTACGAAACCAGCGCCATTCCGGCGGCGACCGAGGACATGCTGGTCGGCTCGGTGAAGATGCTGGTCGAAGGCTTCCCGCTCAGCTACGGCAACGCCGGCACGTTTGCGCCGTTGCCGGCCAGCAAGGTGGCGCTGGGATTGCCGTCCGGCCCGCACGCGGCCAGTTCCGGCTATGCCACGCCGGCCGTGGTGAACGCGACGCTGGACTGCATCACCACCGATACCCATTGCGCGACAATCCACCTGACCACGCCGCAGCCCACGTTCCGTGGCGTGATGAGCTGGTCGATCAATTGGGACAAGTACTCCGGCCAGGCATTCTCGTCGTCCGTGGGCGCCAAGGTGCATTCGCTGCCTTGAGCCAATGTGCCGCACGAAAAAAGGGGCGCTCCGGCGTCCCTTTTTTCATGCCCGCATGACCAAAGCTCAGGCCACGTGGGCGCGTGCGACCGGCGCCATGGCCTGATCCAGATCGGCCCACAAATCGTCCACCCGCTCGATGCCGACCGACAAACGCACCAGCCCTGGCGTGATGCCGCAGCTTTCGCGCGTGGTTTCATCCAGCACGCGGTGGGTCAGGCCGGCCGGATGCTGGATCAAGGTGTCGACCGAACCCAGGCTGACAGCCGGAATGGCCACCTTGACGCGCCGCATCATGGCCGCCGCGGCCGCATGGCCGTTCTTCAGCTCAAAGCTGATCATGGTGCCGGGACCATGCATTTGCGTGCCCAGAAGCTCCGCGTTGGCGACCGTGCCCAGCCCCGGATAATGCACCTTGGCCACGGCCGGATGCCGCAGCAGCCGCTCGGCCAGCACGCTGGCGTTGGTCTGGGCCGCCTTGACGCGCAACTCCAGCGTCGGCAGCCCGCGATGCAGTAGATACGCGCCCAGCGGATGCAGCAGGCCGCCGGTGGCCGCACGCACCTGGCGCAACGACGCCGCCCATTCAGCATTGCACGCGACCACGCCGGCAATGACGTCGCCATGCCCACCGAGAAATTTGGTCGCGCTGTGCAGCACCAGCGTCGCGCCCTGCTCCACCGGCCGCTGCAGCACCGGCGTGGCAAAGGTCGAGTCGACCATCACCGGCACGTCGCCGGCGGCATCCACCACGGCCTGGATATCGACCAGGTCGAGCGTCGGATTGGCCGGCGTTTCAATGATGACCAGCGCGGTGTCCGAACGCATGTCGGACGCCAGCTTGTCGACCGTGGTCCAGCGCACCGGCAGGCCCATCAGGCCCGAATCAAGCACGTGGTCATGCGTGCCGTAGATGGGCCGCATGGCCAGCACGTGGCTGCCGTGTTCGCGCGCGGCCAGCAACACGGCCGTGGCCGCCGCCATGCCCGAGGCAAATGCCACCGCGTCGGTGCAGCCTTCCAGCTCGGCCAGTGCGCGTTCGAAGCGCGCCACGGTCGGGTTGAACAGGCGGGCGTAGATGGGGTTGGCGGCCGTGGCTGCGCCGCCGACCAGCGCATCGAAGCTGGCCGTGCCTTCGTCCAGATCACGTACCGGGTAAGTGGTGGACAGATCGATCGGCGGCGCATGCACGCCCAGTTCGTCAAAATCTTCGCGGCCGGCGTGGACGGCGCGGGTCTGCTGATACGTCATGACACCCCTCCCATTCGAAACAATGGGTTGAGTATGGAATCATGTCCGGCAATATGGCATGGTTGCCGAATACTATTTCGTCAAAGGCCCGCCCAATGCACCTTGACCGAATTGATTTCGCGCTTTTGCGGCAATTGCGAAGAAACGCCCGCACGCCCAACAAGACACTGGCCGAAAAAGCCGGCATCGCGCCGTCCACGGCACTCGAACGCGTCCGCCGGTTGCATGAGGCCCGCGTCATCGAGGGCTATCACGCCGAGATCCGCCCGCAAGCCGTCGGCATCGGCCTGCAGGCCATGATCAGCATTCGCCTGGCCCGCCACTCACGCAAGGCCGTGGCCGCTTTCAACGCTTATCTGGGCACCTTGCCCGAAGTGCTGGCGTTTTATCACGTGGCCGGCGCGGATGATTTTCTGGCCCACGTCGCCGTGCGCGACAGCGACCATTTGCGCGATTTCGCGCTGGACAGTTTCACCACGCGCCCGGAAGTGGCACGCATCGAAACCAGCTTGATTTTCGCCTTTCGGCGCAATCCGGATGTGCCGGTTTACGCGTCCATGACGTGACCCTGCCGGTTGTGGGAGCGCGCTTGCGCGCGATGGCCCGATGCTGATTCAAGGCAAGACATCATTGCCCGCAGGCGGGCTCCTGCGAGACGCGCCGGGATCACCCTGCGTTGGTGGGATCGTGCTTGAAACGATGCAGGGCGCGACGCTGGCTTTTGTCAGGCCGATGATCGGGTTTGACCGGTCGGCGCAGTTTGGTCATGGCGCGCTGTTCTTCACGCGCGGACTGGCTGGCCGCAGTCTCGGCGTACAGGGCTTGCGCCACGGCCGCCGGGCCGCGTTTGGCCGACAGCGCCAGCACGTCGATCTCGAAACGTTCCTCGCCGCGCGTGATGCGCAGCTTGTCGCCCACCTTGACGATTTTGGACGGCTTGCAGGCCGCGCCATTGAGCTCGACCTTGCCGCCGTCGATCGCCTCGCGCGACAGGCGCCGCGTCTTGAAAAAACGCGCGGCCCACAACCACACGTCGGCCCGGACATCATTGTCGTCAGTCATGCGTCGAGCCTACCCCATCAACACGTTCAACACTGGCACGGTGATCAGCGACAGCACGATGCCGATGCCGAGAATGGAATTGGCCAGTGGCGGATCAAGATCGTAGTCGGTGGCCAGGATGGTGGCCGACACCATCGGCGCCATGCCGGCCTGCAATACGCCGACATGAAAAATCGGCCCGCTGACACCGGTCAGCAACGCCAGCCCCCAGGCCAGCAGCGGTGCGGCCAGCAATTTCCAGCCCCAGCCGAGACAGGCCGCGCCCAGCATTTGCCGGCTGCCGAGACTGACGCGAAAACGCAAGCCGACCGAAAACAGCGCCACCGGCGTCAACGTCGCCGCCAATGGCGTCAACGCGTTCCCGATCAGCGGCGGCCAGCCCCCGGCCAGATTGACCGCGATGCCGAGCAACAAAGCCAGAAAAGCCGGAAACGTGAAAATGCGTACCGCAATCCGGCCCGGATGCGGCTTGAGGCCGGCATAAATGGACGCCACCACGACGGCCAGCGTCACCAGAATGGGAAAACTGCCGAACTGGTCGCTGATGACGGCGATGCCCAGCGCCTGCTTGCCCACCAGCGCCTCGATCAGCGGATAGCCCAAAAACGTGGTGTTGCCCAGCCCGCACACCAGAATCAACGCGCCGGTGCGCCCGCGCGACCAGCCCAGACGCGGCCCCAGCCAGCCGAACACGGCCCACGCGCCCAGAAAGCCGATCCAGACCGGCGCGGCGGCAAACCACAGGTCCGCCGCGAAATCCAGCTTCGGCACCAGCTCCAGCACCAGCGCCGGCAAGGCGATGCGCAACACCCACCAATTGAGGGCGTTGACCATGTTGTCCGGTGGCCGGGCAAAACGCGCCACCAGGAAGCCCAGCACGAGGCAGGCAAACAGCATCAACAGGGAACTCATGCCAACTCCACGCTGCATGAATGTGGGAGCGCGCAGGCGTGCTCCCACAAATCTGTTTGCCGACAGGAGAAATCAGCCGCGGGCGTCGAGCACCTTGTTCCACTCGGCCACACGCTCGCCCTGGGCATCAAGCAGCGCGTCCACGTCGCCTTCCAGCGTCACTTTTTCGATCACGTCGCCCTGGGCCACGGCGTTGACGACATCCTGGTCGGCGTCGCTGACCACCACACCGAACACCGAATGCTTGCCATCCAACCACGGCGTCGGGCCGTGGGTGATGAAGAACTGGCTGCCATTGGTGCCCGGACCGGCGTTGGCCATCGACAGCACGCCCGGCTTGTCATGGCGCAGGCTGGCGTCGAATTCGTCCTCGAAACGGTAGCCGGGGCCGCCGCGACCGCTGCCCTCCGGGCAGCCGCCCTGGATCATGAAATCGGCGATGACGCGATGGAAGTTCAGTCCGTCGTAATACCCGCGCTTGGCGAGATTGACGAAGTTGGCCACCGTCAGCGGCGCCTTGTCGGCGTGCAGGACGAGGTGAATCGGGCCGCGATTGGTGTGCAAGGTGGCAGTGATGGTCATGCGGGAATCCTGTTGACAGTCGGGCCGGCGATTATAAATGAATGCTCGCGGCATCACCCATCCGGGTGTTCCACGCGTATAATGGGGAGTTTACGTTCACCAACAGGCGGCCGATCGACAGATACGGCCGAGTCTTCATGTCCATCGAAAAACTGCGCAACATTGCCATCGTCGCCCACGTCGACCACGGCAAGACCACTCTGGTCGACCAGCTGCTCAAGCAGTCCCACACACTGGACGAGCGCGCCGCGGTCCCCGACCGCGTGATGGACTCCAACGACCTGGAGCGTGAGCGCGGCATCACCATCTTGTCCAAGAACACCGCCATCCGCTGGAACGACAAGAACGGCGACACCTGGCGCATCAACATCGTCGATACCCCCGGGCATGCCGATTTCGGCGGCGAGGTCGAGCGCGTGTTGAGCATGGTCGACTCGGTGCTGGTGCTGGTCGACGCGTTTGACGGCCCGATGCCGCAGACGCGTTTCGTCACGCAAAAAGCCTTCCAGATGGGCTTCAAGCCGATCGTGGTGATCAACAAGGTCGACCGCCCCGGCGCGCGCCCCGAGTGGGTGCTGGACGCCACGTTCGACCTGTTCGACAAGCTCGGCGCCACCGACGAGCAGCTCGATTTTCCGGTTGTCTACGCCTCCGGCCTGCAGGGCTACGCCGGCTTCGACAGCTCCGTGCGCGAAGGCGACATGACGCCGCTGTTTGAAACCATCGTCAGCAAGGTGGCCGCGCCGGACGTCGATCCGGACGGCCCGTTCCAGATGCGCATCAGCCAGCTGGACTACTCCAGCTACGTCGGCGTGATCGGCATCGGCCGTGTCCAGCGCGGCACCGTGCGCACCAACATGCCGGTGTCGGTCATCGACCGCGACGGCAAGAAGCGCCAGGGCAAGGTGCTGCAGGTGCTGGGCTTCATGGGCCTGGAACGCACCGTGGTTGAAGAAGCGCGCGCCGGCGACATCATCGCCATCAGCGGCGTCGAAAAGCTGGGCATTTCCGACACCGTGTGCGCGCTCGATACGCCCGAGGCGCTGCCGGTGCTGTCGGTCGACGAGCCGACCATTTCCATGACCTTCCAGGTCAACAACTCGCCGTTTGCCGGCAACAAGGACTTGAACGGCGGCAAGTTCATCACCTCCCGCCAGATCCGCGACCGCCTGCACCGTGAGTTGCTGCACAACGTGGCGTTGCGCGTGGAAGACACGCCTGATCCGGACAAGTTCAAGGTGTCCGGCCGCGGCGAGCTGCATTTGTCGATCCTGATCGAAACCATGCGCCGCGAGGGCTACGAACTGGGTGTGTCGCGCCCGGAAGTGGTCACGCGCGAAGTGGACGGCGTCGTCGAAGAGCCGTACGAACAACTGGTCGTGGACATGGAAGATGCCTACCAGGGCAGCGTGATGGAAAAGCTGGGCATCCGCAAAGCCGCACTCAAGAACATGGTGCCCGACGGCAACGGTCGCGTACGTCTGGATTACATCATCCCGGCGCGTGGATTGATCGGTTTCCAGACCCAGTTCAAGACCCTGACCGCCGGCACCGGCTTGATGTTCCACGTGTTCGACCATTACGGCCCGAAAACCGAGGGCACCATCGGCCGCCGTCCCAATGGCGTGATGATTTCCAACGGCACCGGTCAGGCTCCGGCCTACGCGTTGTGGGGCTTGCAGGATCGCGGCCGCATGATGATCGATGCCAACACCGAGATCTACGAAGGCCAGCTGGTCGGCATCCACGCCAAGGAAAACGACCTTACCGTCAACGCCTTGCGCGGCAAGCAGCTCACCAACATCCGCGCCTCCGGCCACGACGACGCGGTCGCCTTGGTGCCGCCGGTGAAGATGTCGCTGGAGCAGGCGCTGGAATTCATCCAGGACGACGAACTGGTTGAAGTCACGCCGAAGGCCATCCGCCTGCGCAAGAAGCACCTGACCGAAATGGATCGCAAGCGCGCCTCGCGCGCGGCCTGATCGGCCATCACGGGCCGGGCACGCATCCGGCCCGTGACAAGCCCATGGCGTGCGGCCACAATGCCACGCCATGGCAACTGACATCCTGATGAGCTGGAGCGGCGGCAAGGACTGCCTGATGGCACTCGGCCGCCTGCTCGATGATCCCGACTGGCAGGTTGTCGGCCTGCTGACCACCGTCACGACCACCTTCGACCGCGTGTCGATGCACGGCATTCGCCGCGACGTGCTGGCGGCACAGGCCAGCGCGCTCGGCCTGCCGCTGATCGAAGTGTCCCTGCCGTGGCCGGCCGACAACGCCAGCTACGAACAGGCGCACCACGCAGCGTTGCAACAGGCACGCCAGCGCTGGCCGGGACTTCGTCATTGCGGCTTCGGCGACATCTTTCTCGAAGACGTGCGCGCATACCGCGAAGCGCAACTGGCACGCGACGACTGGCAAGGCGTGTTTCCGCTGTGGGGCGAAAACACCGCCGACCTTGCGCGACAATTTCACTCCGCCGGCCATCGCGCCAAACTGGTGTGCGTGGACACCACGCAGCTGGACGCCGCGTTTTCGGGACGCGATTTCGACCCCGGCCTGATCGCCGCCCTGCCCGACAACGCCGACCCCTGCGGCGAGCATGGCGAATTCCACACCTTGAGCCACGCCGGGCCGCTGTTCCGCCAGCCGCTGCATCTGACGCGCGGCGAATCGGTGCTGCGCGACGCGCGCTTTCAATACACCGATTTTCTGCTCGCCGATGGCTGAGTCCACGCCGATCCTGCCGGACGTGCTGCAGCCCGGCCTCGCGCTGGTGTTTTGCGGTACGGCGCCCAGCCGTCGCTCGGCGGCCGAGCACGCCTACTATGCCCATCCCGGCAATTATTTCTGGCGCACCCTGTTCGCCGCCGGCATCATCCCCGAACCTTTGGCGGCCGCGGAATTTCGCCGCCTGCCCGAGTTCGGCATCGGCCTGACGGATCTGGCCAAGCACGCCAGCGGCAACGACGACCAACTGCCCGACGATGCGTTCGACGCGGCATCACTGCACGCCAAAATCATGCGCTTTGCGCCACGCGTCGTGGCCTTCACCAGCAAGAATGCGGCGCAAGCCGCCCTGGGTCACGCCGTCACCTACGGCGGACAGGCCGACCGCATCGGCACCACGCGCACCTTCGTGCTGCCCTCGCCATCGGGCCAGGCGCGTCGGTTCTGGGACATCGGTCCGTGGCGCGAGCTGGCGCGCTTGATACGCGCACCTGCCTGACACAAGCAATGGCGCCGGAACCACCGCACGACCCGTCCGGCAAGGGACGGGCCATGCGGTTGATCTCACCACGACGCGGCCAGCCTCAGCGCTTCTTCGGCGCGTACAGGTCGGTGATGGTGCCCAGCTGCATCTCGGCCGCCATGCCGACCGATTCGCCCAGCGTCGGATGCGGATGGATGGTCAGCGCGATGTCGGCCGCCTCGCAATCCATCTCGATGGCCAGCGCCAGCTCGGAAATCAGGTCGCCGGCGCTGACGCCGACAATGCCGCCGCCGACCACGCGCTGCGAGGCCTTGTTGACGATGAGCTTGGTGAAACCTTCGGTGCGGTCGATACCGATGGCGCGGCCGGACGCCGCCCACGGGAACTTCGCCACCTCGATTTCCAGGCCCTGTTCCTTGGCCTGGCGCTCGGTCACGCCGACCCATGCCACTTCCGGGTTGGTGAAGGCCACGGACGGAATCACGCGCGCATCGAAATGCGCCTTTTCGCCGGCCGCGGCTTCGGCCGCCACATGTGCCTCGTGCACGGCCTTGTGCGCCAGCATCGGCTGGCCGACGATGTCGCCGATGGCGAAGATGTGCGCCACGTTGGTGCGCATCTGCGAATCGACGCTGATCAGGCCGCGCGCGGACACTTCCACCCCGGCCTTGTCGGCGCCGATCTTGTTGCCGTTGGCGGCGCGGCCCACGGCCACCAGCACGCGGTCGAACAGTTTGGTGTCGGGAATCGAGGCGCCTTCGAAGGTGACGGCGATGCCGTTCTTCTGCGCCTTGGCCTCGACCACCTTGGTCTTGAGATGGACGCCGGCGAGCTTGCCGCCCAGGCGCTTGGCCAGCGGCTTGACCAGATCGGCATCGGCGCCCGGCATGAGCTGATCAGCCAGCTCGACCACCGTGACCGCACTGCCCAGCGCGGCGTACACCGTGGCCATTTCCAGTCCGATGATGCCGCCGCCGACCACCAGCAGTTTTTTCGGCACGTCGGCCAGCGCCAGCGCGTCGGTTGAATCCATGATGCGCGGATCGTCCCACGGGAAACCCGGCAGTTTCAGCGCCTGGCTGCCGGCCGCGATGATGGCTTTTTCAAAGCGCACCAGCGTGGTCTTGCCATCAGCCGCGACCACTTCGATTTCGTGCGGCGACACGAACGTGCCGGTACCGGTCACGCGCGTCACCTTGCGCTTCTTGGCCATGCCGGCCAGACCGCCGGTCAGCTGGCCGACCACTTTTTCCTTGAAGCCGCGCAGCTTGTCGATGTCGACCTTGGGCTTGCCGAAGCTGACGCCGTGCGCGGCGATCGCCTCGGCCTCGTCGATGACGGCGGCGGCATGCAGCAGCGCCTTGGACGGAATGCAACCCACGTTGAGGCACACGCCGCCGAGCGTGTCGTAACGCTCGATCAGTACCGTGTCCAGGTCCAGATCGGCGGCGCGGAACGCGGCCGAATAGCCACCGGGGCCGGAGCCCAGCACCACCACCTGGCAAGTGACGTCGGCCTTGCGGCCGGTTTCGCCGGCACCTTGCGGCGCGGGTGCCGGCGCGCTGGCTGCCGGCGCCGGTGCGCTGATGGCGGGAGCCGGCGCGGCCACGGGTTGCGCGGCCGGCGCGGGAGCCGCCGCATCGGCGGCCGCTTCCAGCACCACGACCACCGTGCCTTCGCCGACGTTGTCGCCTTCTTTCACCTTGACGGCCTTGACCGTGCCGGCGGCCGTGGACGGTACATCCATCGTGGCCTTGTCCGACTCCAGCGTCACCAGGCCCTGCTCGACTTCGACCGTGTCACCGACGGCCACCAGCACCTCGATGACCGGCGCGCTGTCCATGCCGATGTCCGGCACTTTGATTTCAACTGTATTGGCCATGGGATTTCTCGGGTAATGCGTAATGTGTCAAATGGCGATGTT
>DASVGR010000047.1:0-12105 GCA_036379395.1 Rhodanobacteraceae bacterium
TTGCGTGACCGGAACGACGGCCGTGGCGCGGCGGCGTAGGGGCTGGCGTTGGCGTCCGCTTCGCCTTGGCCCCTGTCCAGACGCATGTTCAGCGGGCGGCCGGCCACGCGCACCTTTTTCAGGTGTGCCAGCAGTTCCGGCGGCATGCCTTCGGGCAGGTCGATGAGGCTGTAGTCGTCGCGGATGGTCAGGCGGCCGATGTAGCGGCTGTCGATGTCGCCTTCGTTGGCGATCGCGCCGATGATGTTTTTCGGCTGCGCGCCGTGTGCGTGGCCGACCTCGATGCGGTAGGTGTTCTTGCCTTCTTCGCTTTGATGCGCGCGCTGCTTGCGTTCGTAGGGCTTGCGCGGGGCATCGTCATCGTGATGGCGGCGCTCGCGCGCGGCAAATTTGTCCTGGCGGGGCGGGCGTTCGCGGCGTTCGGCCACGAACTTTTCGTGCGGCGTTTCTTTCAGCAGCAAGGGCTGGTCGCCGTGCGCCAGGCGTGCCAGGGCGGCGGCGATTTCCACGGCGGGCGTGTCGTGTTCGCGCTCGTAGCGCTCAATGATCTGGCGAAACGGCACCAGGTCCGGGCCAGCCAGCGCGCCGTCGATGCGCCCCAGAAAACGTTCGATGCGGCGATCGTTGACGGTGGCGATCGTCGGCAGCTGCATTTCTTCCAGCGTCTGGCGCGTGGCGCGCTCGATGGCGCGCAGCATGCCGCGCTCGCGCGGGCTGACGAACACGATGGCTTCGCCCTTGTTGCCGGCGCGTCCGGTGCGGCCGATGCGGTGCACGTACGACTCGATGTCGTACGGAATGTCGTAGTTGAGCACGTGGCTGATGCGCGGCACGTCCAGACCGCGTGCGGCCACGTCCGTGGCGACCAGGATGTCCAGCTTGCCGTCGCGCAATTGCTGGATCAGCCGCTCGCGTTGCGGCTGGGCGACATCGCCGTGGATGGCCGCGGCGGTGAAGCCGCGTGCCTGCAGTTTTTCGGCCAGCGTCTCGGTCGCCTGGCGGGTGCGCGCGAACACGATCATGGCATCGAACGGTTCGGCCTCGAGGATGCGCGTGAGCGCGTCCAGCTTGTGGATGCCGCTCACTTTCCAGTAGCGCTGGTGGATGTTGGCCGCGGTGGCGGTCTTGGCCGCGATCGTCACCTCGACCGGGTTCTTGAGATGCGCCGTGGCGATGCCGCGGATGGCCTTGGGCATGGTCGCCGAGAACAGCGCGGTCTGGCGCTCGGGCGAGGCGGCCGAAAGAATGGTGTCGACGTCCTCGGCAAAGCCCATGTTGAGCATTTCGTCGGCTTCGTCGAGCACGGCGAAGCGCAGCGCGGAAAGATCCAGCGAACCTTTCTTGATGTGGTCGATGACGCGTCCGGGCGTGCCGACCACGACGTGCACCCCGCGGCGCAGGCCGGACAGCTGCGGACCGTAGCCCTGGCCGCCGTAGATCGGCAGCACGCGGAAGCCGGGGATGTGCGCGGCGTAGGTCTGGAAGGCTTCAGCCACCTGGATGGCCAGTTCGCGCGTCGGTGCCAGCACCAGCGCTTGCGGCGCGCCGGCGGCAGGGTTGAGGCGTGACAGGATCGGCAGCGCGAATGCGGCGGTCTTGCCGGTGCCGGTCTGGGCCTGGCCCAGCACGTCGCGGCCAGCCAGCAGCGGTGGAATGGTTGCCGCCTGGATCGGCGAGGGCGTTTCGTAGCCGACATCGGTCAGCACGGCCTGCACGGCGGGTGACAGGTGGAAAGAAGCAAACGCGACCTGCGCCGGGTCGACAGACGCCGGGCGGGAATCGGAAATGGGGGATGACATGGGCGAACCTCGGGCTGCGACCGATGATTCGGCGCGCAATGAACCGCCTATCATAACAGACTTTTCATGCGCGCCGGTTCGCCAAGAGGCCATCAGTCATCGGATGATGTGCGAGTACGTGTCGGCGGGATTGCCGTAGACAAACACGAGTGCATGGTAGACGCCGATGTATTCCGGCGCGGTGTGCTCCTTCCACATGATGTATTCGGCCGGCGAAAGCTTGCCGTTGCCGTTGAAGTCGGCATAGATGAAGCGTGTGCGCAGCATGACCATGTCCCTGGGGATTTCCGAACGGCTCAACTGGCCGTCATGGTTGCGGTCAAGGCGATTGAAGTAATACACCTTGTGCGCGTTGGGTGTTCCGGCGTCGGCAATGAAATACGTGGCCGAGGTGATTGGTTGCTGTGATGTGGGTTTTGGCGCAGGTGCCGCGGCCAGGGCATCCGTGCTGATCAAGGCGAGCAGCAGCGCCGCGACGACGTATCGGGAGTGGATATGTTTCATGACACGACCCTCGTGTGGCGGGGATGGCCGCCGGGCGTGTCGTGCACGATGTCGGGCAGGGAGTGACGCGACGCGCCCTTTCAGGCGGTCGGCGCACGTCGCGGACGGCATGCGTCAGCCTCACGGTACGCCGCCCGTTTGGCCCGGACAAGTGCCGTGCAAAGCCAGTTGCGGGGGCCGGCGTCTGCTATCGTGCGTCAATCCATCCCGTGCCGGAGTATTTCGTGGGCGTGATTCCCACCTTGCGTGAGCTCGACAGCGACCAGCGCCACACCGTGGCGGCCGGTTTTCTGGGTTGGACGCTGGATGCGTTCGACTACTTTCTGCTGGTGCTGGTCATGGATGACGTGGCACGCGATTTCCATTCCAGCGTCACGGAAGTGAGTTTCGCGCTGTTCCTGACCCTGGCGGCGCGCCCGCTGGGAGCGCTGATTTTCGGTCGCCTGGCCGACCGTTACGGCCGCCGTCCGCTGATGATGCTGGACGTGGGGCTGTACTCGGTGCTGGGCCTGGCTTGCGCGTTTGCGCCATCGCTGATGGTGCTGTTCGTGCTGCGTTTCATCTTCGGCATCGCGATGGGCGGCGAATGGGGCATCGGTGCTTCGCTGGCCATGGAAATGGTGCCGGCCAAGGCGCGCGGCATCGTGTCGGGGTTGCTGCAAAGCGGGTATCCGTGCGGGTATTTTCTGGCTGCGCTGGCGTACTGGCTGGTGTTCAATCATTTCGGCTGGCGCGGCATGTTCGTGGTCGGTGTGCTGCCGGCCTTGCTGGTGTTGTACATCCGCCGCAAGGTGCCCGAATCGCCGGCATGGCTGGCGGGGCAGGCCGGCAACGCCAAGCGGCCGTCGGTGCGCGAGTCCATGCGTGGCCACTGGAAGCTGCTCATCTACCTGATGCTGCTGATGGCCGTGTTCAACATGTTCAGCCACGGTTCGCAGGATCTGTATCCGACGTTCCTGAAAGACCAGATGCATCTGGACACCGGCGCGGTCACGGTGCTGACGATGCTGCTCAACATCGGCGCGCTGGTGGGCGGCTTGTTGTTTGGCGCGTGGTCACAGCGCATTGGCCGCCGTCGCGCCATCATCGTTGCCGCCTTGCTGACGCTGCCGTGCATTCCGCTGTGGGCCTACGGCGGTTCGCTGGTGCTGCTGGGACTGGGTGCGTTCCTGATCCAGGTGATGGTGCAGGGCGCGTGGGGCGTGGTGCCGACGCATCTCAACGAATTGTCGCCGGCCGCCGTGCGCGGCACCTTGCCCGGTTTTGCCTATCAGCTGGGCAATCTCATCGCGGCCATCACGGCGACGGCCGAGGCGTGGCTGGCGCACAGCCATGGCAATGATTACGCCTTTGCCATGTCGGCCTGGATCGCGGTGGTCGCCCTGTTGCTGGCCTTGTTGACCTGGTTGGGGCCGGAGGCGCGCGAGGTTTCCATGCTGCCATCCGACCATTCGTGACGCGTGGCGCGCGGACGGCTAAACTGCGCGATTCTTTTCTTGCTTGACGAGACACCATGAAAGCGGCAACCGATACCGTCGTCACCCTGCACTACGATCTGAGCACCGACGGCCAGGCCGTGGAGACTTCACGCGAAGGCGAGCCGATGCAGGTGTTGCTGGGGCGTGGCTTTCTCATCAAGGGCCTGGAAACGGCGCTGGACGGTCACGAACCGGGCGACAAATTCGATGTCGAGCTGGCGCCGGAGGACGGCTACGGCGAGCGTCGCGAAGGTGCCATCCAGCGCGTGCCGAAGAAGTATTTTCTCGATGCCAAAAAGCTCAAGCCGGGCATGACGACCGTGCTGTCGCTCAAGGAAGGCGGCCAGCGCGCCGTGACCGTGCACAAGGTCGGCATGACCACGATCGACGTGGACACCAACCACCCGATGGCCGGCAAGACGCTGAACTTCGCCATCGAAGTGGTCGACGTGCGCGAAGCCGCGGCCGAAGAGCTGGAGCACGGCCACGTGCACAGCGGCGACGCGCACTCGCACGAGTGATCGGGGTGCGCTGGAACGGGGGCTTTGCGCCTACTTTTCCAGCGCGCGCCGCGCAAACGCGAAGTGCTTGCTCCAATACGGATTGGTCAGCGAGCTGAGCATCACCGTGCCGCCGGAATTGGGCGCGTGCACGAAACGGCCGTTGCTGACGTAGATGCCGACGTGGCTGATGCGATGGCCTTCGGTGCGGAAAAACAGCAGGTCGCCGCTGGCCAGCTTGTCGACATTCTTGATCTTGGGCGCGTCCAGTTCGCTCATCGCGTGCGAGGTGCGCGGCAGGTCCACATGTGCGGCCACGCGGTAGACGTAATCGACCAGGCCGCTGCAATCGAAGCCCGATTTCGGCGTGTTGCCACCCCATCGGTATGGCGTGCCGATGAGATTGATGGCGTGAAACAGGATGTTGTTGGCCTCGGTGGTGACCTTGGTCGGCAATCTCACCGTGTCATGAATGGTCGTGTTGGCCGTCGGTCGGGGCCGGTTGCCGGCACAGGCGGCCAGCAGCAGGGCTGCTGCTATCGGAACCAGCCAGCGACAAGCGTGAACCGGATACGGCCGTGACATGAGCCAACCTCGACAAGGGTCTGTGACGAGGTTAACAAATCAATGGCTTGTGTTGCAATTTTGATCTTGTTTGTAAACAAGCTGATGGTTGCCGAAAAGCGGGCTTGCAGATGGCGAACCTGACGTTGCCTCAATTGATCGCGAAGCGCCTGGCAGCCCAATTGAGCGGCGGCTGCACAGCCGTGTTGACGCGCGCGGGCAGGTCCAGCGGTTTGAGCATCATCTTGATCGCCATCTCGGCCGACAAGTTGTGGCGCACGACGGCATAGACGCGCTGGCTGGCTTTGCGGAAAGTGGCCTGGTCGACAAGATATTCCGGGTGGCGGAACTTGAACACGTGGCGCAACGCGATGTCGCCGTCTTCGTTGCCGATTTCGCGCAGCCGGCGCCACAGCGTGCGCAACACCTTGATGCGCCCCAGCTTTTGTTGTGACTGGTACTTCTGGAAGTAGTGGTAGAAGTGGCTGTAGTGGTGCACTTCGTCGCTTTTGATGTTTTTCGTCAGAGCCTTGAGCACCGGCTCGTCGGTGCTTTCGTGGATGGCGCGGTACAGCGTGGCGGTACCGGTTTCGACCACGCAGCGCGCGGCCATTTCCAGGCAGCGCGAGGGTTCCAGCAACTCGGGCTTGCACACGCCGGCGTATTCGCCGATGAAGCTCTTGAAGGCTGCGTCGAAATCGAAATCGGGCCACACGTGGGTGACGTAAGTGGCCAGCGCACGACCGTGCTGCAGCTCTTCGTGTTCCCAGTGATCGCGCAGCCATGCCTCGATCTCGGCGTCGCCGCGGTAGTGCTCGACCAGATTGTGCGTGTAGATGTCCGAGCCGCTTTCGATGAAAGCCGACGCGCACAACAGGCACATCAAATCGTCATTGGGCCGGATGCGATCGACCTTGATGTTGGCAAAGTCGATGCTGTCCAGCGTCCAGCGCATTGTACTTGCGTATTCCACGGCGCTCTCCACCCTGAAGCCAAGTCAATGAAGCACGACCACGTCGATGATCATGGGCCGCGGCAAATGCCGATGAAGTGACCCATGTCAATCCGGATCAACGTACTACTGTAACGGGTACGTGTGAACGGGCGATGATGTCGCCGGAGACAGAGCCCAGCAACCAGCGCAGCAGGGCGCCGCGCTCGGTGTGGCCGATGACGATGTGGTCGATCTGATGCTCCTGGACCTGTGCCAGCAGCACGTCGCCGGGCGAGCCGTAGACGACTTCGGCGTCGAACAGTTCCTCGTCGCCGGAGGCCAGCGCGGCCAGCTCCTTTTTCAGTGTTTCGGCGTGCTGGGCGGTCTTGTCCGTCATCATGGCCGCGCATGCTTCGGGGCCGGCTTCGGTCACCTGCAATACCGACACCACATGCACATGGCCACCGCAGCAGCGCGCCAAGTCCAGCGCAAACTGGAATGAGCGCTTGGCCGTGTCGGACCCGTCGTAGCCGACCAAAGTGTGTTTGATCATGGGCATCCTCGTGTGCTGATTGTCTGTGCGGCCATTATGCAGTGACAGCAGGGGGGGCTGGCAACCTGAACGGATTGGCAGTGCGTGGTCGCGCATTCAGCCACACTCGTGGACACTTTGTCATTGAGTCATCGAGGGTGTTGCCATGAACAAGCGGATTTTGACGATATTGGCTGGCACGAGTGTCGCTTTGACACTGGCCGCATGCTCGACCAGCCCGGACAAGCAGTCCAAGCCGGTCTACACCACGCCGGCGACATTGAGCTGCAAGATGACGTATTCGCTCAAGGGCTGGTCGATCATCTACAAGCATGCCGAAGGTGTCGGCACGGTCACCTGCGCCAATGGACAGTCGATGGCGGTCAAGCTGGAAGTGACCGGCGGCGGCCTCACGGCCGGCAAGTGGCATGTGGCCGACGGCAAGGGCACGTTCAGCGATGTGCACCAGATCAGCGACGTGCTGGGCAGCTATGCGCAAGGGAGCGCGCACGCCGGCGTGGTCCATTCCGGCTCGGCCCAGGTGCTGACCAAGGGGGAAGTGTCGCTGGCGCTGGCCGGCACGGGACGCGGCGTGGATCTGGGGGTGGATGCGGGCAAGTTCACCATCAGTCGCAGGTAAGCCCCGCAAAGCCATGGCCGTTACACTGTGTGGTTTCGACATACGGTGACGGCCATGGCCGCTGATTCGATTTCTCCCACGCCGCCGCGGTTTCGCCTGCAACTGTGGCGCGTGGCGGTGTGGCTGGTGCTGCTGCTGGCCGTGTTCGGCATCCTCCAATACTGCGTGCACGGCTGGCATGTGGCGCAGGCGCTGCAGGCGCCGGGAAACAAGCATGCCCATGACGGCCTGATCGGCTTGCTGGTTTGGGATGTCGCCTATCTGGTGGGTGCCTGCATCACGCTGGCCGTGACAGCCAGCGCGCTGATGTGGCGAAGCTGGTCGCGCCGGGCGTTGCGCATCGTGGCGGTGATCTGGGCGCTGTGGTTTCTGGCCACCGGCATTTTGCTGGCGGCGCGGTATGTCGCCTATTTGCATCACAGCGAAGCGCTGCTGGATGGCCCGCAGTTGAGTGCGGCCGCGCGCGCGTTGCTTGATCGCGTGCACCGCAGTTACGAAGTGGGCATTGCCCTCAAGGCTGCCGCGGTGGTGGTGCTGGCCTGGCTGGCGTGGCGTTTGGGCATGCCGGCCGTGTGCGCGCAATTTGCCGGGCGTTCCAGCTTGCGCAAGTAAGTTGCCGGCTGCGTGTCGGTGAATGGCGGCGGGCGACCAACCCTCAGGTTGATCGCCCGCCCTGGTCTTACCAGCTCACCAGCGCACGGTTGTCAGCCGAGTTCTTGTCGACCAGCTCGTTGTACGGGTCGATGCCGACCTGGTACGGCTTGGCGTCGACGGTCAGCGTGATGGTGCTGTCACCGTCGGCCACTTTTTGCTTCTTGAGGTAGAGCACCGGCTCGTCGCCTTCCACGCCGTCCCTGGCCTTGCCGAACACGCCGATGGCGATCGGCAGGTTGAGCTTGGCGCGGGTCTGCTTGCCCTTGGCGTCGGCGTAGTACTTGGCCGCGTGCAATTTCATGGTGACCTGGTACTTGCCGTCGGCCAGCTTCTTCGCCTTGGCCGAAACCACGCGGTTGTCGTACAGCGTGATGCGCCAGAACGAATCGTTGATGAGCTCGTTCCATTGCGGGCCGGCGACGGCCTTGATGTCGTTGATCAGGTCGAGTGAAGTGGGGTACGGCGGCTCCTTGAAGCGGTAGGTGTCGAGGAACGTGCGGATGGCCTGGTCGAGCTTGTCCTCGCCGATGTAATCCTGCAGCGCGTAGAAGATGACCGAGGCCTTGCGGTAGTGGATGTAGGGCTGGTTTTCGACCTTGCCGAGCGGTGTTTCGCCGTTGCTGTCGGCCACGCGCTGGCGCAGGTAGTTGTCCAGTTCGTATTTCAGGAAGCGGCGCATGGCGTTGCTGCCGTAGCGGTGCTTCATGACCATCAGCGCCGAGTATTGCGCCAGCGATTCGCTGAGCACGGTGGCGCCCTGCATGTTCGCGCCGACCACCTGATGCGCCCACCACTGGTGCGCGATTTCATGCGAGGTGATGTAGTACGGATAGTCGATGCTGCCCTTGCCGCCCAGCTTGGCGATGAAGCCTGCGCTTTCGGAAAACGCGACCGTGCCGGGGAAGGATTGCGCGAACGCGCCGTCGAAGGCCGGGAACTCGATGATGCGCAGGTACTTGAACTGGTACGGCCCGAAATGCGTGGTGTAGTAGTCGAGCGCGTCGTGCGCCGCGCGCAGCATGTCGTTGACGTTCCACGCGTGCGCCGGGTTGTAGTACACGCTCACCGTCACGTCGTGCCACTTTTCGCGCTTGACCGTCCACTTGCCGGACAGGAACGCGAAGAAATCCATGACCGGCGCGTGCGTCTGGTAGTGGTAGTAGTTGCGGCCGTCTTTTTGCCAGTGCTTCATCAGCTGGCCGGGCGCGATGGCGGTCTGGTCGCCAGCCGTGGACACCACGGTGTTGAACGAAATCCAGTCCGCGTCCTGGGCAATGTACGTGTTGGCGCGCTTGGCTGGATCTTCGCTCAGCAGCGGCATGCGCGGCTCGGGCTTGAGGCCGTACTTGCGCCGGTCCTTCTTGCTGGTGAGCTGGAAACCCTTGTTGTAGCCGAAGGTCGGCAGCTGCGGCACGTTGCTGGTCAAAAACGTGCCGTTGTGGACCAGGCGCATGTCCATGGCGGAAAGACTGTTGCCGAAGCCGTGCGCGGCGTAGTCGACGTCGAAGCGGTAGTGCATCGTGGCGCCTGGCGCCAGCGGCTGGTCGAGCCGGTAGATGCCAAAACCCAGGCGCGTGTCGTTCTTGAGTGTGCGATGCGCCGGGAACGTGACATGCGTCGGCGGATTGTCCTGATCCCAGTTGACGTACAGCGTGTCGATCGGCTTGGCGGTCTTGTTGGTCAGCGTGAAATCGAACTGCATGGCCAGTTTGCGCTGATGCGGGTAGATCGCCACCTTGGAATCGACCGCCGTGATGCGTGGTTGCGGCGCATCCGCGTACTTGGCGTAAAGCTTTTCGTAGTCGGCGCGATCCTGCTTGGCCTGGTCGCGCGTGACGTAGGTGTTGAGAACGTGGGTGTTGTAGTAAATCCACGAGCCGGTGGCCGCAAACGCCACCACCAGCACGGCCAGGGTGATGGCCTGCGTGCGCCGGCGCACGCGCTTGCCGGCGTTGCGCCAACGCTTGCCACCGTCGGTGCCGCGTACCCAGAACAGCGTGGCCACGGCCAACAGGATGCCGGCGCCGAGTGCCCAGTACAGGTTGAACCACATCGCGCCGGTCAGGAAATGGCCCCAGCCGTTGAGGTCCGAATACGGCGTGGACGGACCGCCGCCGTATCTGTACAGGTTGTCGTTCCAGTCCAGAAACGCCATCAGCGGCGTGGCCAGCAGATACGCGATGAACAGCCCGTAGCCGAGATACTTGTTGTCGGCCAGCACATGCAGCACCAGGCCGAGCAGGGCGATCAGCACGAAACCGATGGCGGCCAGCCCCAGGCCTTCGATGTACAGGCCGATCTGCAGGTGCGTATAGCCTTCAATCAACTGGTAGCCGATGGTCCAGATGGCGCCTGCGGCCAGAAAGATCAGCGTGATGAGGGCCAGCGAAGCGCCCTTGGACAGCAGCGATACCCACGACGGCGCCGGCGTGGCGTCGCTCACGGCATTGACACCCAGTTTGCGGTCGCGCCACACCAGCTCGCCGGCAAAGAAGATCAGCACGATCAGCAGGAACAGCCCCATGGCGCCCTGGATGTTGGTGATCATCAGGCGCGTCAGCGGATAGACCGGCGTGCCGTAGACCTTGCCGCTCAGGGCCAGTATCACGCTCAGGATGGCCAGGCCCAGCAGCAGCATCAGCGGAAACAACACGCCGCGCAGCACGCCGACCATGTCGGTGCGTGTGGTCGAGACAAACCGCACCCAATGCGCCGCGATGCCATGTCGTGCGGTGACCGCCGGCAGCGTCAGCGTGGTCGGCACGGCGTCGTGACGCACCTTGCGCCGGCGCCGTGGCCACCACTTGATGCGCAGGCCTTCGCGGTCGGGGCGGAACATCAGCGCGCCGCCGATGAGCAGTGCCACGCTGACGGCCAGCCAGATGAGCCGGTTGCCCAGCAGCACGCCGCTCAATGACGGCAATTGCGTGTTGAACGCATGCGCCGACCAGTAACGCACGATGGTGTGGATGGTGGCTCCGCCGTACGGGTCGATCAGGCTGCCGAGCACGTGGTGGTGGATGCCGGCCGCGGTCAGTCCGGCGATGATTTGCAGCGCGAGCAGGGCGATGACGCCGACGAACACGGCAAACAGCGAGCGCGTGACCGCGGCCAGGCAAAACACCACGGCCGCCACCAGCAGCATGTTCGGCAGCGCCAGCACGGCGAAGCTCCACAGCCATGGCGCCAGCAGGGTCGGCCCCACGCGGGCGGCGTTGATCCATGGCATGAACGTGCCGAGCAGCATGCCGAACATGGCCGCCAGCAGCACCAGCACCGCGACGGCGAAGCCGGCGGCAAAACGGCCGCCCAGGTAGGCGCGGCGCGTGACCGGCGTGCTGAACAGCAAGTCGGACGTGTTGTGCTCGAAATCGCGCAGCAGTGCGCTGGCGATGAACGTGACGACGAACAGCGTGGCGTAGAACGCGAACGTGTTGGTCGTGCGCACGATGACGATCGGCGCGTTGATGAACACGTTGCCGGTCGCGCCGGCCGCCGAAACGGCGGGCGAGCTGATGAACGCGAAGCCACCGGCGAAGAACAGCACCAGAAAAATCCACAACGTCGGCGTCCTGAACTGCTGGCGCAGCTCGAAGCCGAAGATTTCCTTGAACATGGCGTTCTCCTTCAGGCCGCTTGCGCAGTGGCGGGAGCCGCGGCCTGCTGTCGCAGCTGGCCGAAGTAGACGTCTTCGAGATGCGGAGCCACGGCATTGAAACCTTCGCCCGGCGCGGTGTCGGACAGCACGTTGATGACCGTGGCGCCGGCCACCAGATGCGTCGACAGCACCTGCATGTGGGCCTGGTAGGTGGCCAGTTCGGCCTTGTCGATGGTGCGTTGCCACACGCGGCCCGCCAGCGCCTGGATGGCCTCGTGCGGTTCGCCCGTCAGCAATACCTGGCCCTGGCTGATGATGGCCATGTGCGGGCACAGGTCGGTGACATCGGCCACGATGTGGGTGGACAGGATGACCACCACGCGTTCGCCGATCTCGGCCAGAAGATTCAGGAAGCGGTTGCGCTCGGCGGGGTCGAGGCCGGCGGTGGGTTCATCCACGATGACCAGCTTGGGGTCGCCGATCAGCGCCTGCGCGATGCCGAAGCGCTGGCGCATGCCGCCTGAGAATCCGCCCAGCTTGCGCTTGCGCACGTCCCACAGGTTCACCTGCTTCAACAGCGCAGCAACGAGATCGCGGCGTTCGCCGCGGCGGGTCACGCCTTTCAATATCGCGAAGTGGTCCAGCATCGCCTCGGCACTGACCTTGGGATACACGCCGAATTCCTGTGGCAGGTAGCCGAGCACGCGACGCGTGGCGGGCTTGTCCGCCAGCACGTCGATGTCATCGAGCTTGATGCTGCCCGAATCGGGGTCCTGCAGCGTCGCGATCGTCCGCATCAGCGAAGACTTGCCGGCCCCGTTCGGCCCCAGCAACCCGAACATGCCATTGGGGATGTCCAGCGACACGTTGTTCAACGCGCGCACCCCATTCGGATAGGTCTT
>DASVGR010000048.1:0-15220 GCA_036379395.1 Rhodanobacteraceae bacterium
GCGCGCGATGGCCAGATGCCGGCATGAAACAAACCCCCTTCGCCCGCAGGCGGGCTCCCACAAGAGCCTTGATGGTTTTCGGGTCCCCCCGAACATCATGCAGGCATGACGTGCGCTTTCGACGACTCTGTCACCTCATGACCATCCGGCTCTGGCCCGCGCCCCCGGCGGTGGGTACGATGGTGGCACGTTCGTTGCTTTGGCTGGCATGAAACCGTCGATTCAACTCCACCTGCACCAACAACTCTCGCTGACACCACAGTTGCAGCAAGCCATCCGGCTGTTGCAGCTGTCGCAGCTGGAGCTGGTGACCGAGCTGCGCGAGCTGACCGAAGCCAACCCGCTGCTGGAACTGCTCGACGACGAACCGACCGCCGAGGACATCCGTGCGGAATCGCCGGCCGGCAGCACCGATGGCGACGCCGACGAAAATACCTGGGAACCGGACCCCGGCCTGCCCGACACCTCGCTGGACTTTTCGCATGCCGGCAACACCTCCGCGGCCGCGCCGCCGGATGATGCCGAGCCCACGGAAACCGCGCCCGAGGGCCTGCGCGAACACCTCATGTGGCAGCTCAACCTGTCGCCGCTGACGCCGCGCGAGCGCCTCGTCGCCACCGTCATCATCGACGCGCTGGACCGCAACGGCTACCTCAACGAGACGCCGGAAACCCTGCTGGCCACGCTGCCGTCGAGTTTCCGCGCCAACCTCGACGACATCGAGTCCGTGCGCCGGCAGGTGCAAACGTTCGATCCGGCCGGCGTGGCCAGCATCAACCTCGGCGACTGCCTCGACGCCCAGCTGCGGCAACTGGCGCCGGACACGTCACACGAGCTGGCGCGACGCATCGTCGCCGACGGTCTGGACCTGCTGGCGCGCAACGATCTGGCCCGCCTGGCGCGCAAATTGCGCGCCGATCCCGAGGATGTCGCCGACGCCTGCGCGCTGATCCGCAGCCTCAACCCGCGTCCCGGCGCCGCATTCGATCCCACGCCGGTCGAATACGTCATTCCCGACGCCTACGTGCGCCGCGGCGGCGACCATCGCTGGCACGTCAGCCTCAGCCCCAACAGCCAGCCCAACCTGCAGATCAACCAGCATTACTGCGACCTCATCAAGACCGCGCAACGCGACGACGCGGCTTACCTGCGCGGCCAGCTGCAGGAGGCGCGCTGGCTGCTGAAAAGCCTGGAAACACGCGCCGACACGGTACTCAAGGTGGCCACCGCCATCGTCGAGCGGCAAAGGGCGTTCCTGGAATACGGCCCGGAAGCGATGCGCCCGCTGGTGCTGCGCGAAATCGCCGAGCAGATCGGCATGCACGAATCGACCATTTCACGCGTGACCACGCGCAAGTACCTGCACACGCCGCGCGGCATCTTCGAATTCAAGTACTTCTTCTCGTCCAGCGTGGCCACCACCGGTGGCGGCAGCGCCTCGTCCACCGCCATCCAGGCCATGATCGGCCAGCTCATCGCCGGGGAAAATCCGCGCAAGCCGCTGTCCGACCAGGCCCTGGCCAAGGTGCTCGAACAACGCGGAATTCACGTCGCCAGGCGTACCATTGCCAAATATCGGGAGGTTTTGCGCATACCCAGTTCGAGTGAACGCCAGCGCGCAAGCTGAAGGAACTTGCCACGTGCACGGGGTTCACACGTACAGATGCAGGCAACTGCATCACCTCGCCGTCGCAAGGCGGCATCAAGGCAAACCTGAAGGAGGCGCACCATGCAAGTGCAGATCAGCGGCCACCAGATCGAAATCACCCCCGCATTGAGGAGCCACGTGCAATCCAAGCTCGATCGTCTTGGCCGCCATTTCGACAACCTCACCACCCTCAACGTGGTGCTCTCGGTCGAAAAGCTCAAACACCTCGCTGACGGCACGCTGGCCGGTGCCGGATGCAACCTGCATGCACAGGCCGACCATCCGGACATGTACACCTCCATCGACATGATGTTCGACAAGCTCGTCTCGCAGGTGCGCAAGCACAAGGAAAAACTCACCGACCACCGCGCCCGCGAAGGCCGCGAGGCCCACGAGGCGCAACAGTTGTGACCATGCCGAAGGCGTCGCCGGGCTGATGCCGGCGACGCCTTCACGTCAAACTGGCACAATGTGCGCAACGGCCGCAGGCGACGGCCAAGAGTGACGCACGAGCGTGGAAAAACTCACCGCACGACAGCTGTTCGACGACACTTCCGAGCGCCTTGAACTGCGCTGGACCGCAGGCATGCGCGGCGAAACGCGCACGCTCGACCCGGGCGAGAACCAGGCCCGTCGCCCGTCGCTGGTCGGCTACCTCAACATCATCTATCCCAACAAGGTGCAGATCATCGGCTCCGAGGAGCTGTCCTACCTTGACGCCCTGGATTCGCGCCAGCGCTGGGAAACCATCCAGAAAATCATGGCCCAGGCCCCGTTGGCGCTGCTGGTCAGCAAGGACCAGAAGCCGCCGACGGACCTGCTCGACGCGGCCGAGGAAACCGACACGCCGGTGTGGATCAGCCCCAGGCGCGGCCACCACCTGTTGTCGTGGCTGCAATTCCACCTGTCGCGCCAGCTGGCGCCGCGCATGACGCTGCACGGCGTGTTCCTCGAGGTGTATTCGATCGGCGTGCTGGTCACCGGCGATCCCGGCTCCGGCAAGAGCGAGCTGGCACTGGAACTCATCACGCGCGGCCATCGGCTGGTGGCCGACGACGCCACCGAATTCACGCTGATCTCGCCCGACGTCATCGACGGCGCCTGCCCCGACCTTTTGCGCGACCTGCTGGAAGTGCGCGGCATCGGCGTGCTCAACATCCGCGAGATGTTCGGCCACACGGCCGTCAAGCGCTCCAAATACCTGCGCCTGATCATCCACCTCAAACCCTTGCGCGACGGTGGCGAAGGCGAAGCGCTGAGCCGCCTGACCGGCGACATCGGCCAGCGCGACATTTTCGACGTCAAGATCCCGATGATGACCATCCCGGTCGCGCCGGGACGCAATCTGGCCGTCATGGTCGAGGCCGCCGTGCGCAGCTACATGCTCAAGTCGGCCGGCATCGACCCGGCGCAGACCTTCATCGACCGGCAAGCCCGTCAACTGCAGAACCTTCCGCCATGGTGATTTCCGCTTCCCGCATGACCGATCACGACGACACCCCTTCCGACGTCCACCTGCTGGTGCTGTCCGGCATGTCCGGCAGCGGCAAGACGGTGGCCCTGCGCGCCTTGGAAGACCTCGATTTCTACTGCGTCGACAACCTGCCGGCCGGCCTCATGCCGGATCTGGTCAAGGCCATCGGCGGCGGCACGCACCGGCGCATCGCGGTCGGCGTGGACGTGCGCAACCGCGGCGAGGACCTAGCCAAGATCCCGCACATGCTCTCGCAGCTGGCCAAGGCCGGCGTGCTGGTGCATCTGGTGTTCGTGGACAGCCGCGACGACGTGCTGATCAAGCGTTATTCGGAAACGCGCCGCCGCCATCCGCTGTCCGCCGACGGCCTGTCACTGGCCGACGCCATCGCCACCGAGCGCCGCCTGATGCGCCCGCTGGCCAACATCGCCGAGCGCGTCATCGACACCTCCGACCTCAACGTGCACGAGCTGCGGCGCATGATCGCCACGCGCTTTGCCGCCGCCACCGAGGGCATGACGCTGCTGTTCGAGTCGTTCGCCTACAAGCGCGGCATGCCGCAGGACGCCGATTTCACGTTCGACGCGCGCTGCCTGCCCAACCCGCACTGGGATCGCGCGTTGCGGCCCTTGTCGGGCAAGGACGCGCCAGTGCGCGATTTTCTCGACTCGCAAGGCCTGGTCGAGGAGTTTTTCCACGACATCACGCGTTTTCTCGACACCTGGCTGCCCCGCTTCGAAAACGGCGACCGCAGCTACGTGACCGTCTGCATCGGCTGCACCGGCGGTCGCCACCGTTCGGTCTATCTGGTGGAAAAGCTGGCCGAGCACTTCCGTGCGGGTCACAATGAGATTCTCACCTTTCACCGCGAACTTGATTGAGCATGACCACGGGCGTTCTTCTCATCACACACGAAGGTGTCGGCGACGCATTGATCGCCGCCTCCCGCCACGTCATCCCGCAATTGCCGCTGAAAGTGTTCGCCATGGAGGTGCCCGCCGACGCCAATGTCGACACCATGCGCGCCACCACCTCACGCCATGTGCGCGAGCTGGACCAGGGCGATGGCGTCCTGGTGCTGTCGGATCTGTACGGCGCCACGCCGTGCAACATCGGCCTGTCGGTCGGCGAACTGGGGGCGCCGGTGCGCTGCGTGTCCGGGCTCAACCTGCCCATGCTGCTGCGCGTGATGAACTATGCCGACAAGCCGCTGGACGAACTTGCCGAAATCGCGGCCGTGGGCGGTCGCGGGGGAATCCAGATCGACCATGCTTGAAACCACCGTCACCGTTTCCAATCGCCTGGGCCTGCATGCCCGCGCCGCCGCCAAACTGGTGCAGGCGGTGCAGCCGCTTGAAGCGCAAGTCATGCTCGTCAGCGGCACGCGCGAAGTGAACGCCAAATCCATCATGGGCGTGATGATGCTGGCCGCCGGCCTCGGCACGCCGTTGACCGTGCGCGCCGACGGCCCGGACGAAAACCGCGCCATCACCACCGTCACCGACCTGTTCGAACGCAAATTCGACGAAGGCGGCTAAGCCATGACCCACGTCAGCCATATCCCGTCCCGTCGATCCGGAGGCCGCCCATGAGGCAAGTCCTCACCGGTACCGTGGGCGCGCGTGGCATGACCCTGGGGCGCGCGCGGCGCATCCAGACCACCAACATGCGCATCGACACCACGCCGTTGGCCGACAACGAGGTCGACGCCGAGCTCACGCGCCTGCACGACGCGCTGGAAAGCGTGCGCGCCGAGCTGCTGGCCCTGCGCGACAAGCTGCAAGGTTCGATGGCACGCGAGGCGACCGAGTTCGTCGACGCGCACAACATGCTGCTGTCCGACCCCGACCTGCTGCGCGGACTGGACGGCATGATCCGCGACGAGCACATGCGCGCCGGCGCCGCATTGAAGGCGCAGCGTGACCGCCTGGTCAGCGTGTTCGAAGCCATGGACGATCCGTACATCCGCGGGCGCAGCGAGGACATCGACCAGGTCATCGGCCGCGTGCAGGCGGTGCTGACGCGCGAATCCAGCAACGAGGAACGCAAGCTCGCCGCGCGCGTGGGCGAAATCCTGGTCACCGAAACCGTCGCGCCGGGCGATCTGGCCAGCCTGGCCGGGCGCGGCTTGCTGGGCGTGGTCACCGTCACCGGCAGCACCTATTCACACAGCGCCATCCTGGCGCGCAACCTCAATCTGCCGATGCTGATCAGCGTCGGCAACGCGCTGACGGACGTGCGCGACAACGACCTGGTACTGCTTGATGCCGAGGCCGGCGAGCTCATCGTGCATCCGGCCGCGCAGGATCTGGCGCGCTACCGCCGCTGGCAACGCGACGCCTCGCGCGAAGGCAAGCGCCTGGCCGCGCTGGCCAACGCGCCCACGCGCACGCTCGACGGCGTCGACATCCGCCTGTACGCCAACGGCGAACAACCCAACGATCTGGCCATGGCGCGCTCGCACGGCGCCAGCGGCATCGGCCTGTACCGCAGCGAATTCCTGTTCCTGCAGCAAAACGGCCTGCCCAGCGAGGACGAGCAATTCAGCGCCTATCGCAACCTGGTGCTGGGCATGGGCGGTCTGCCGGTCACCATCCGCACGCTCGATCTGGGCGCCGACAAGGCCGGCAACGCGGGTCTTGTCGTCGCCAACGAGGAGAACCCGGCGCTGGGCGTGCGCGGCATCCGCCTGTCGCTGCGCAACCCGGTCATCTTCGCCACCCAGCTGCGCGCCATCGCGCGCGCGGCCAGTTACGGGCCAGTGCGCATCCTGGTGCCCATGATCACCCAGGCCGACGAGCTGGAAGCCGTGCACACGCTCATCGACCGCTGCCTGCGCGACCTGCGCAACGAAGGCGAAGACCCGCCCGACAGCATTCCAGTCGGCATCATGATCGAAGTGCCGGCGGCGGCACTGAGCGTGCGCACGCTGCTCAAGCAGGCCGATTTCCTGGCCCTTGGCACCAACGATCTGGCCCAGTACGTGCTGGCGGCCGATCGCAACAACAACGCGCTGGGCAAGTTGTACAGCCCCATGCAGCCGGCGCTGCTGCGCCTGATCCACAGCGTCATCACGGCCGCCACGCGTGCCGGCAAGCAGGTGTGCCTGTGTGGCGAAATGGGCGGCGACCCGCTGTTCACGCCGTTGCTGCTGGCACTGGGATTGACCGATTTTTCCATGCATCCGCGCCAGCTCCTGACCATCCGCGACCGCATCGCCGGCCTGGATCGCACGCGCCTGCGCCATCTGGCGCCGCGCATCCTGCGCGCTTCCTCGCGCGAAGAAGTCGAAGCCATCCTGCGCCACGTGGCCGTCTGATCGCGGCCTGGCATCGCGCCGATCACGCGGCCTTGCATGCAACTTGCCATCCGCCACCGTCGAACACGGCGACGGACGTGTTTGCCATGCCACGCAAAACACCTTGTTGACAAAAACTTAATAACTGGTCAGCTTGTGCAAAGGGGAGAAAATCCTTTGCCGGACCGGCCGACGGGCCGTTCACTACACGGACGTTCTCATTTGGGGAGACATCCGTCATGCCTTACCGTTCCATCCTCGTCCCCACGTTGCTGGCCGCATCCATCGCGTTCGCCTGTCAACCGGCGCTGGCGCAAGACAGTCAGCAAACCACCGCAACCTCACAGACAACGCAGAAAAAAGCCACCACGCTGTCCACGGTCGTGGTCACCGGCGCGCGCGGTTTTCCGCGTACCGAAGCCGATTCGCTGGCGCCCGTCGACGTGCTGACGCCGCAGGCCCTGGAATCCACCGGCGCCACCAACCTGGCCGAAGCACTGCGCGTGCTGCTGCCCTCGTTCAACTTTCCGCAGCCGTCGGTGACCGACGCCACCGACGCCACCAAGCCGGCGCAGCTGCGCGGCCTGTCGCCGGACGAAACGCTGGTGCTCATCAACGGCAAGCGCCAGCACACCACCGCCATCGTCAACGTCAACGGCTCGCTCGGGCGCGGCTCGTCGCCGGTCGACTTGAACGCCATCCCGATGAACGCCATCGACCACATCGAGGTGCTGCGCGACGGCGCCGCGGCGCAGTACGGCTCGGATGCCATCGCCGGCGTCATCAACATCATCCTCAAGGGCGGCGCCCAGCACGGCTCGGTCAACGTCACCCACGGCATCCACGACACCGGCGACGGCAGCACCTGGCGCGGCGGCGCGGACGGCGGCTTCGCGCTGGGCAGCAAGGGCTGGGTGCACCTGTCGGCCAACGTCATGAACCAGCAGCCGACCAACCGCGCCGGCCCCGACATCCGCTATCCCGGCGATCCCACCTACGGCACCGTGACCTTCCACTACGGCCTGGCCCTCACGCGCGCCAAGAAGGCCGCCATCAACGCGCAATACGATCTGGGCGAGCACGCGCAGCTGTACGCGTTCACGCTGTTCAACAAGCGCGACGTCAGCGCCGGCGGCTTCTTCCGCTCGCTGTCGCAATACGCGTCCAGCACGCCGGCCGCGGCGGCGGTGTATCCGGACGGCTATCTGCCGATCGAAAACAGCTCCATCCGCGACGACTCGGAAGTGCTCGGCGTGCGCGGCGACGTCGGCGGCTGGCATTACGACGTCAGCCTGGACTCGGGCGGCAACCACTGGAAGCTGCACACCTCCGACACGTTCAACTACTCGCTGGGCGCTGCCTCGCCGACGTACTTCCTGATCGGCACGCTGAGCAACCGGCAAAACGTCCTCAACGCCGACTTCATCAAGACGTTCCGTCCGGGCTGGCTGGCCAACCCGCTGACCGTGGCCTGGGGCCTGGAATACCGGCACCAGAAGTTCACCATCAAGCAAGGTGACACGGCGTCGTATTTCGGCACCGGCGCGCAGGTGTATCCGGGTTACCAGCCCGGCGACGCGGGCAGCCACAGCCGCCACAACTCGGCCGTGTACGTCGATTTGACATCCGACCTCACCGACAACTTCACCGGCGAGCTGGCCGCGCGCCACGAGCACTACAGCGACTTCGGCAACGCCAACAGCTTCAAGCTGGGCGGCCGCTACGCCATCGGCGACTCGTGGGCGTTGCGCGGCACGGTGTCGACCGGCTTCCGCGCGCCGTCGCTGCAGCAGGAGTACTACTCCAGCACGGCGATCAACTTTGTCGATGTCGGCGGCGGCAACCTGGTGCCGTTCACCATCCGCACGTTCCCGGTCAACGATCCGGCCGCCGTGGCGCTGGGCGCGCAGCCGCTCAAGGCCGAGAAATCGCACAACTACGGCCTGGGCGTGGTGTTCACGCCGTTGAACGGCCTGTACGCCACGCTGGACCTGTACCAGATCAACATCGACAACCGCGTGGTGCTGTCGGGCAACCTGGTCGGCACACCGGTGCAGGATTACCTGACCAGCGTCGGCATCCCGTTCGTCAGCGGCGGCCGCTTCTTCACCAACGCCATCGACACGCGCACGCGCGGCGCCGACCTGGTCGTCACCTATCCGTGGGATCTGGGTGCCGGCGGCACGCTCAAGTGGACGGGCGGCGCCAACTACAACAAGACCGACATCACCCACGTCAAGCCCAACCCGCCGCAACTGGGCCTGGCCGGGCTGACGCTGCCGGTGCTGGGGCGCGACTCGCGCGGACGCATCACCGAAGGCACGCCGCGCAGCAAGATCTTCGTCGGCGCGCGCTGGTCGCTGGGGCACTGGAGCGTCAACAGCCAGCTCACCCGCTACGGCCAGTTCACCGCATTCAGCAGTTCCACGCCGGCCGACGACCAGACTTACGGATCGCGTTTCGTGCTGGACCTGTCCGGCAGCTACGCGGTGGCCGACTGGACCTTCACGCTGGGCGCGGACAACGCCACCAACGCCTATCCCGAAAAGAACTCGCCGGCCAACAACTACCACGGCATCCTGCCCTATCCGCAGGGTTCGCCAATCGGTTTTTCCGGCGCGTACTACTACGGGCGCGTGAATTACCGCTGGTGACAACTTTGTGTGGGAGCGCGCCCGCGCGCGATGGCGTGATGCTGTACATGGCCAGACCCTTTCGCCCGCAGGCGGGCTCCCACACAAGCAAGTTTCGGCAAAAAATAAAACCACGCCCCCCTGCGCCCAACGCCATCGGAACGCCCCTGAAAACCGTTTGTATCGAAAGCCAATCGCCCGGTAGGCCCGAGGCTTCTCCGGCCTTCCCCTTCGACAAGTCACAAGCGAACGGTTAATTTGCCAAGAAGCTACCCCGGAGCGGTGCCGTCGTTGGCACGCGCAAGAATGTTGCGGTCAACGGCAGGCGTCCACGGCCCCCATCAAGGAACCTCACCATGCGCAAAACAACACTTTTCCAAGCCCTGCTCGCCGCGGCACTGGTCGCGCCGCTGGCCTGGGCCGCTCCGGCGACACAATCCACTTCGACCATGCGCGCGGTCGACACCAGCGCGCCGGCCACCACGCGCGCGGCGTTGGCCAAGGCCAAACCGGTCACGGCCAAACACGCCATGGTCGTCACCTCGCAGCACCTGGCCACCATGGTCGGGCTGAACATCCTCAAGCAAGGCGGCAACGCCATCGACGCGGCCGTGGCCATCGGCTATGCCGAGGCCGTCGTGCATCCGTGCTGCGGCAACATCGGCGGCGGCGGCTTCATGACCATCCACCTCGCCAACGGCAAGAACATCTTTCTCGACTTTCGCGAAAAAGCGCCGCTGAAAGCCACCACCAACATGTATCAGGATGCCAGCGGCCACGTCGTCAAGGGTCGCTCGACCGGCACGTATCTGGGCGTGGGCGTGCCCGGCACGGTGATGGGCCTGGACACCGCGCTGAAAAAATACGGCACGATGAGCCTGCAACAAGTGATCGCCCCGGCCATCAAGCTGGCCAAGGACGGCTACGTGCTGGAACCGGGCGACGTGCGCATCCTGCACGAGCGCAGCAAGGATTTTGCCAAGCATCCCAACGTCGCCGCGATTTTCCTCGACCACGGCAAACCGTGGCAGGCCGGCCAACGGCTGGTGCAAAAACAACTGGCGCACACACTGGAACTGATCTCAAAAGGCGGCACCAAGGCGTTCTACGACGGCCCCATCGCCAAGGCCATCGTGAAAGCCAGCGATGCCAACGGCGGCATCCTGTCGCTGAAGGATTTCCATGACTACACCGCGCAATGGGACAACCCCGTCGATTGCGGCTACAAAGGCTACGAAATCATCTCCGCCGCCCCACCCAGCTCCGGCGGCGTGACCATCTGCGAAATCCTCGGCATCCTGAATCCGTATCCGCTGAAAAAATGGGGCTACGGTTCGGTCAAATCCATCCATTACCTGGCCGAAGCCGAGCGCCGCGCATTTGCCGACCGCAACACCTACCTGGGCGACCCGGCCTTCGTGCACAACCCGATCAAAAAACTGCTTGATCCGGCCCACCTGGCCACATTGCGCGCCACCATCTCGCCCGACAAGGCCACGCCGTCCAGCCAGATCAAGGGCAGCCTGGGCTCGCCCGAAGGCAACAACACCACGCATTACTCGGTGCTCGACGCCAAGGGCAACGCCGTGGCCGTCACCTACACCATCAACTACCTGTTCGGCATTGCGCAGATCGCCGGCGACACCGGCTTTTTCCTCAACAACGAAATGGACGACTTCACCTCCAAGCCGGGCGTGCCCAACTCGTTCGGGCTGGTGCAAGGCGTCATCAACGACATCCAGCCCGGCAAGCGCCCGCTGAGTTCGATGTCGCCCAGCATCGTGCTCAAGAACGGCAAGGTGTTCATGGTGACCGGCAGCCCCGGCGGCTCGACCATCATCTCCACCACGCTCGAATCCATCCTCAACGTGATCGACTTCGGCATGAACGCGCAACAAGCCGTCAACGCCCCACGCATGCACCAGCAATGGCTGCCGCAACAGGTGTTCGTCGAACCCGGCCTTTTGACCAAGACGGTGGAAGCCAAGCTGGTGGCCATGGGCTACACGTTCAAGCACGTCAAATCGTGGGGCGCGGACGAAGCCATCGTGGTCAACCCCAAGACCGGCCTGATCGAAGGCGCCAACGACCGCCGCCGTACCGCCGGCCTGGCCGCCGGCTACTGACCTTGGCGCATGTGGGAGCGCGCCCGCGCGCGACGGCCACAAGGCGGATCCCGGCCATCGCCCGCAGGCGGGCTTCCGCAAGCTCCCTGCGCGCCCCGGCAAACCCGTTTTCGCGGCCCTGCCGACGAATTGGATCAAGATGACCACGCACCATTTTCACCTTGAAGCGCACTGGCCCGGCGGGCGCAATGCCGTCGGCGACATCCATGCCGGGCAGCTGCAGACGCAGGTGTCCATTCCCGCCGCCATGGACGGGCCGGGCGTGGGCACCAATCCGGACGAAATGCTGCTGGGCGCGGCCGCCACGTGCTACTTCATCACGCTGGCGGCAATGCTGGAACGCGCCGGCATCGCGGTCGAAACGATGTCGCAAGCTTCCGATCTGGAGGTCGAGGTCGACCGCGGCCAGTTCGCCTGCCGCCGCATCACGCACCATCCACGCGTCACGCTGGCGCGCGACAACCCACCCGAGGCCATGGCCAAACTGGAGCAGCTGCTGCACTTGGCCGACAAGCGCTGCATGATTTCCAACGCCCTGCGCGGCAACGTCGAGCTGGTGATCGAGCCCGAATCGGGTCAAGCACAGGCCAACGCGCCAGCCGCGTAAAACCGGCATTTTCAGCTGAAGAATTCGCTCAACACGTCGGCCACCGCGACGGGTTGTTCTTCGGGCAAAAAATGGCCGCAGCGGGCAATCGTCACGCCGCGCACGTCCGTGGCAAACGCCCGCAGCGGGCCGGCCATGTCCGGGATCGAGCCCTGATCCGCGCTCAACGCCAGCAAGGGCATCGAAAGTTTGCCGCGGGCGCTCAGCTCGCGGTTCTGGCGCGCCGATTCGGCGGCGGCCCGGTAATAGGCCAGCCCGGCGCGCAAGCCGCCTTCCCGGGTGAACACACGCAGGTATTCGTCCACATCGGCGTCGGAAAACGTTTGCGGATCGGCCGTCTTGCGGCGCAAGAACCACTCCAGATAAACGCGCTCGCGGCCACCGATCAATTGCTCGGGCAAGTCCGGAATCACGTGGAAGGCGAAGTGCCAGGTGCGCCATGCCTTTTCCGGCGCGACCGGCAGCGCATCCGGCAACGTGATGCCGGGGATGCCGGCATCGAGCAACGCCAAACGCCGTACTTCGTCACCGAACAAGGCCGCATGGGGATACGCCACCCAGGCGCCGACATCGTGCGCGGCCAAGTGGTAACGCCGCACACCCTGCCGGGCCAAGAGCGCATGCAGCACCGTGGCCAACGACAGCGTGTCGTAGCCACCGGCCGGCCGGTCCGAATCACCCTGGCCGGGCAGATCCGGCACCACGACGCGATAGCGCTCACCCAGCGCGGGCATGATCCTGCGCCAGGCAAACCAGCTTTGCGGATAGCCGGCCAGCAGCACCACAACCTCGCCGTCGGCCTTGCCGCCCGTGACGCTGTGCAGCCGGATGCCGTCGACGGTGTCAAAACGGTGCCCGAAACCCGGAAGACCCGCAACGGGAAACGCGACCGGTTCGGGATGGACAGTGCTGGTAGCGGAATGGGCAATCATGGGGATCTCCTTTATTTGGAAATAAATATTCTTTAATTAGGCAAAAAAAACAATCATCCGAGCAGCAGCAAGGCCCGATCCGCCACCGCCAGCATGTCGCGCCGGGAGCGTCCCGATTTGCCGATCACACGCAAACCCTGCAGCACGGCCAGCAAAGCGCGCGCCGTGGCCGACACGGAAATGTCCGACGCGATGGAACCATCCCCCTGCCCAGCCCGGATCAACCGGCGCAGCAGCGATTCGGCATGACGCATGGCTGCTTCCACCCGCGCGGCCATCTCGGCATCGAGGGTGGCCAGCACCATCGCGCTGGAAACGACAAGGCAACCCCGACACCCTTCATCGCCGTGGGACGCCTCGGCATAAAACCGCAGCATCGCGCGAACCTTCTCGCGGCCATTCGGCTGGCTGTCCAGCACATCGCGCAACGCCGCGTGGCGCAAGCTGACGTAACGATCGAACGCCGCCAGGAACACGCCCCGCTTGTCGCCAAACGCCTTGTACAGGCTGCCCGTCGTCAAGCCGGTCGCCGCCCCCAGATCACTGATCGAGGTGGCGTGGTAGCCACGCTCGCGAAACACGCCTATCGCGTCATCAACGGCCGTGTCCAGATCGAACTCGCGGGGACGGCCAGGCTGGTTGTGCGGGGCGTGGGATGTTTGTCCGGATGCCATGACACCATATTAGAGAACAATTGTTCTACAATCAACAACTGCACAAAGAAAAGCTGGATCAGGCCACCCGAGCCGAACGCCTATTCCAGCCAAAAAGCTTCCACAAGCTCGCCCTCGCCGTCGAACAACCACCATTCCACGCCATCGGCGGTCCGAACGCGATGGAGTCGATCTCCCGGCTGGAAAAGCTCGCGCACACTGGCAGCGATGGCATCGGGCACCAGCGGGTTATCCAGCGCGATGGGAATCTCTTCCGGCCATATTCCCTCGTCAATCACGGTTGTTTTTTTGCGCATGTTCCCCGTCCGTTTGACGCAAGCATCGGCTCCGACATTCATGCACGGCGTGACTAACGCCAGGTATGGCCACACGCCAGACACGTCATTTTCATGTCATTGGCACCGCCGGCCACGGCTGCCCATTCGTCGACGTGACGGCGAGCCATGTCACGTGCTGTACCCATGTCGGCCTGCTCCATGTTGATGGAACACCATGTTGGAGCATGGCCATCTCAGGCGATGCGACACGAAGTCAGTCACGGGTTGCCACGGCCTGCGTGCCACAGGTCGCCTGGCTGACTTTCAGCGTGTAGGTCGTGCGCTCGTCCGCGTCCTGTCCAAGGCCCGACGTTTTCTGCTCATGTTGGCCCGAGGCCAGCATCAGGCACCCGTCGACCATGGCCAGCGTGTCGCGGCTGTCGATGGTGAAATGCAGGCACAGGAACATTTTGCAGGCTTTGAACTTGGCGACGTGATGCATGGCCAGCGGCACGCCGGCGTCGTTCACCCACAGCGTGTAGGTGTTGCTGTAGTCCTTCAATTCCGGGCCGCCCGACGATTTGTCCTGCGGCTGGGTGAAGGTGAATTCGCGTACGCTCTGGCCGTGGTAATCCACGCGCCGGACGCCGGTTGCCTGCTCCGTCTTGAGCGCGTTGCGCAGGGTCTGCGCCTGATCGAGCAAGGCGGAAACGGCAACCGGATCGACCGCGCCAAGCGCGTCCAGGGTGGGCGTGGGCTGATCGGCATGTGTCGCACTGGCTTTCTTTTCGGCGGCCACCTTGGCCAGCAAGGCCGAAGCGAAGGCCAGCTGCAATCCGGTGGCATCCAGATGCACGCCCACGCGGGCCGTGCCGGCAACCGGCTTGCCATGGTTGACGCCCTTGCTCTGGCTGACCTTGTCGACCACCAACGTTGCCGTCACCTGCCGCGGCGCGGGCATGGTGGCCAACTTTGCCGGCAGCGATGTCCTGGCTGCGGTGGTGGCGGCGTATCCGGCGCCGGATCCGCCGGCGAGCACGGCCGCCAATACGCCCGGCACCATCGGCCACAACCATCCATTCACGCGTTGCATCATGCCTTGCCCTCCCTTCAATTTGGCCGCGCGGCCTTGCACGCGGTGCGAGGCACCTTACCATGCCCTTTCCAGGGTGCCTTGCCGCCGCGCGCAAGGACGCAAACCCGTGGCTGGTTCGCGTCAACAGCGCATTGCTAAACTGCGGTTTTCGGCAGCGAGGGATCGGCATGAGTCAATGGTATTTGAGCATCGACGGCCAGCGGCAAGGGCCGTTTGACGACGCGACCGCGCGCGCCAGGGCGCAGCAGGTGCCGGACGGCTACGGTTGGAAGGATGGCTTTGACGACTGGAAACGCCTGCGCGACATCCCGGAGCTGGCCGGCAGCACCGCCACGCCACCGCCGTTGCGGCACGCGGCCGGCACCAACGACGAAGTCGACTACCGCATCGTCGGCACCGACATGCAATTCGTGGAAGTGGAACTCGATCCCGGCGAAAGCGCCATCGCCGAAGCCGGCGCCATGATGTACAAGGA
>DASVGR010000049.1:0-5943 GCA_036379395.1 Rhodanobacteraceae bacterium
CCGCGTTCGTCGATGCCGACAAGGGCGTGGCCGACGCCAAGGCCGCGCTGGACGGCGCGCGCGCCATCGTGATGGAAGAACTGGCCGAAGACGCGACACTGGTCGGCGCGCTGCGCGAATGGGTGTGGGACGGCGGCGCCATCCACGCCACCGTCATCGCCGGCAAGGAAACCGAAGGCGCCAAGTTCCGCGATTACTTCGACCACAGCGAAGCCATCGCCAAGATTCCCTCGCATCGCCTGCTGGCGCTGATGCGCGCGCGCAATGAAGGCATCCTCGACATCAAACTGGTGCCGCCGGGCGCCGATGAGGAAGCCGGCCACGCGCAGGCCGAGGCACGCGTGGCGCGGCATGCCGGCTTTGCCGACCAAGGCCGTCCGGGTGACGCGTGGCTCATGGCCGCCGCACGCCTGACCTGGCGCGTGAAGCTGCATCTGTCGCTCACGCTTGATCTTTTCGCCCGTGCCCGCGAAGCCGCCGAGGACGCGGCCATCAAGGTGTTCGGCGACAACCTCAAGGACTTGCTGCTGGCCGCGCCGGCCGGTGCCAAGGCCGTGATGGGGCTGGATCCGGGCATCCGCACCGGCGTCAAGGTGGCCGTGGTCGACGCCACCGGCAAGGTGCTCGACACCGCCACCATTTACCCGCACGAGCCGCGTCGGCAGTGGAACGAATCGCTGGCGACGCTGGCCGCGCTTTGCAAGAAGCACGCCGTCGCGCTGATCTCGATCGGCAACGGCACCGCCTCGCGCGAAACCGACAAGCTGGCCGGCGAGCTGATTCGCCTGCTGCCCGCGCCCAAGCCGGCCAAGGTGACGGTGAGCGAAGCCGGTGCGTCGGTGTATTCGGCATCCGAAGCCGGCGCACGCGAGTTCCCGGACATGGACGTGTCGCTGCGTGGCGCGGTGTCGATCGCGCGCCGCCTGCAAGACCCGCTGGCCGAGTTGGTGAAGATCGAGCCGAAGGCGATCGGCGTCGGCCAGTACCAGCACGACGTCAACCAGATCAAGCTGGCGCGCGCGCTGGATGCGCGCGTGGAAGACTGCGTCAACGGCGTCGGCGTGGACGTCAACACCGCCTCGGCACCGCTGCTGGCGCGCGTGGCCGGATTGTCATCAAGCGTGGCCGAAAACGTCGTCGCGCACCGCGATGCCAACGGCGCCTATGCCGACCGCAAGGCGCTGCTGAAAGTACCGCGGCTGGGGCCCAAGGCGTTCGAGCAGTGCGCGGGCTTTTTGCGCATCACGCACGGCGACAATCCGCTCGATGCCAGCGCCGTGCATCCCGAGGCGTACCCGGTGGTCGAACGCATCCTCGCCCAATCCGGGCGCAAGGTCACGGCCATCATCGGCGACGTGGCGTTCCTGCGCGGCCTGAAAGCCGAGGATTTCACCGACGAACGTTTCGGCACGCCGACCGTGCGCGACATCCTCAAGGAACTGGAAAAACCCGGCCGCGATCCGCGCCCCGAATTCGTCGCCCCGCAGTTTGCCGAAGGCGTGGAAAGCTTGTCCGACCTCAAGGTCGGCATGGTGCTGGAAGGACGCATTTCCAACGTGGCCGCATTCGGCGCGTTCGTCGACATCGGCGTGCATCAGGACGGGCTGGTGCACGTGTCCGCGCTCAGCCACGGCTACGTGAAAGACCCGCGCGACGTGGTCAAGGCCGGCGACATCGTCAAGGTCAAGGTGATGGACGTGGACTTGGCGCGCCAACGCGTGGGCCTGTCGATGCGTTTGGACGATGAGCCGGGCGAACAGGCCCCACGCGCCGGTCGCGGCGAACCGCGCCGCAACAACCGCGCGCAAGCCAAGGCCAGCACGCCGCCACCAGCCAACAACGCTTTCGCCGCCGCGTTTGCCAAGGCCCGTGACAAACGCTGACCGGGTGACATGCCAACACACCGTAGGAGCGCGCCCGCGCGCGACGGCCAGATGCTGGTTCAAGGCAAGACCCTTTCGCCCGCAGGCGGGCTCCTACAAGAGCTGCTGAAATTTCCGCTTTACCGTAGGAGCGCGCCCGCGCGCGATGGCCGGATGCTGGCTTGTGGCAAGACCCTTTCGCCCGCAGGCGGGCTCCTACAAGAGCCATTGAGGCTTCCGCTTTACCGTAGGAGCGCGCCTGCGCGCGATAGCGTGATGTTGGTTTGTGGCCAGACCTTTTCGCCCGCGGGCGGGCTCCTACAAGAGCTGTTGAGGCTTCCGCTTTACCGTAGGAGCGCGCCTGCGCGCGATGGCCGGATGCTGGTTCAAGGCCAGATCTTTTCGCCCGCGGGCGGGTGCCGACCAAACCCATCGCGGAACCCGGCCTTGCCTGCAGTCGATTCTATGCGACAGTTGCATGGCTTTCGGCGGCCTTTGGGGGTCTTCTATGCAAACAACACGTCATCCTTTGGGGCCGACCGCGCCCGTCATCACACTATCCGGCCCCCGGGCAAGCACCCGAGCCGTACCGGATGCCCCGAGGTCTGCATCATGAGCACTGCCGTTTCCGCCGCACCACGCCAATTGCCGCGCAAGCTGGGCCTGGTCACCGGCATGGCAGTGGTGGTCGGCATCATCATCGGCAGCGGTATTTTCCGCGTGCCCTCGCCGATTGCCGCGGCGGCCGGCAATCTCACCGGCATTGCCATCGTGTGGATCGCCGGCGGTCTGGTGGCGCTGTTCGGCGCGCTGTCGATTGCCGAGCTGGCCACGATGTATCCGCAGGCCGGCGGCCCGTACGTGTATCTGCGCGAAGCCTACGGCAAGCCGCTGGCGTTCCTGTTCGGCTGGATGTGGCTGCTGACGACACCCATTTCGTGGGCCGCGCAAAGCCTGATGTTTACCGAGTACCTGGCGTTTTTCGTGCCGATGTCGAAGCTGGCCACGCATGTGGCGGCAGCCATTTTGATCGTGATCGTGGCGGCGGCCAACGTGCGCTCGGTGAAGATCGGCGCGGCCATCCAGAACGTGTCGACGGCGGCCAAGCTCATCGCCATCATCGCGCTGGCGGCGGCGATCTTTTTCTTCGCGCCGGGCGGCGCGCACAATCCGCTGGCGGCCGAACCCATGGGCATGGCCAAGTGGTCGGGCATCGGGCTGGCGCTGGTCGCCGCGCTGTGGGCCTACGACGGCTGGGAAAACGTGACCACGCTGTCGGGCGAAATCCGCAACCCGCAACGCAATCTGCCGCTGGCGCTGATCGGCGGCGTGGTGATCGTCATTGTCGTGTACCTGCTGATCAACACGGCCTACCTGCGCGCGCTGACACTGCCCGATCTGGCCGCCTCGAAATCCGTCGCGGCCGATTCGGCGGCCGTCGTCATGGGCCGCGCCGGGGCGTCATTCGTGGGTGCGATGGTGATGGTGTCGGTGCTGGGCACCTTGAACGGCTCGGTGTTGTCCAGCCCGCGCGTGTTTTACGCCATGGCCGAGGACGGGCTGTTTTTCCGCACCGTCGGCAAAGTGCACCCCAAGTACGAGACGCCGTACGTGGCCATCGGTTTCATCGTGGTGCTGGCGGTCATCTACGTGTTGCTGCGCACGTTCATGGAGCTGGCCAGCGCCTATGTGCTGGGCATCTGGCCGTTCCTCGCGCTGGCCGTGATCGGGCTGTTCATCCTGCGCCGCAAGCAACCGGATTTTCCGCGTCGCTACAAGGCCATCGGTTACCCGGTAATCCCGGCGCTGTTCGTGCTGGCCACGTTCGTGGTGGTGGCCAATTCGCTGTGGCAGGAGCCCGTGTCGACCGGCACCAGCATCGGCATCACGCTGATTGGCGTGCCACTGTATTTCATCTGGATGCGCCAGCAACGGCGCCGGACCTGAAATCACGGGAAAACGTGCGCCGGCGTATGGACTGAAGTATCGTTGCAGGTACAACTCAACGGGGAGAAACCCATGCTTCGTCTGCGTCATTTGAGCGGCGCGTTGATCGCCGCCCTGGTGGTGAGCACGGCCGCGCACGCCGGCACGACCGATTTCAACAAGATGGTGGTGTTTGGCGACAGCCTGAGCGACAACGGCAACCTGTCGCTGGCCGGCGGAGCCACGCAACCCAGCCGCTTCACGACCAACCCCGGCAAGGTGGCGGTCGAGGTGGTCGGCGATTATTACGGTTTCAACCTGCAACCGGCGCTGGGCGGCGGTACCGACTTCGCCTTTGGCGGCGCCGGCGTGCTTGCCAACGCACCCGGTACCCCGGCCGGCGTGCCGACCATCACGGCGCAGGTCACCAGCTATCTCAACGCCGCGCAAAACCTTGATGCGCACACGCTGTACACCATGTGGGGCGGCGCCAACGACATCTTCTACCACGCCACGGCCGTCGCCGCCGGCAGCGCGGTCGGCCCCGCCGTGCAGGCGGCCATCGCGCAACAGGTGCAGCTGGCCATCGCCAACAATGTCATTCCCAACGATCCAACCGCCATCGCCGCCTTCGAGCAGCAGATCACGCCGCAGGTGACGCAACAGGTCGAAGCCGCCGTGGCGGCGCAGGCCGGCGCCACGCCGGAAACCTCGGACCAGGCGCAAACCGCCATCGCCGGCACCGCGCAGCAGGAGTTGAAACTGCTGGGCCAGATGCACGCCGCCGGGGCCAAATACGTCGTCGTCTTCAACCTGCCCGACATCGGCCTGACGCCCAGCGCGAAGGCACAGGGCGCAGCCGGCGCCGCGGGCCTCTCCGGCCTGTCGATGATCTACAACGGCGTGCTCGATTCCGGCCTGAACACGCTGTCCGACCAGGGCTTGAACATCGTGCCGGTCAACGTGTACGGCCTGTTCAACGAGGTGGTCGCCAACCCCAAGGCGTTCGGTTTCGACAACGTGACCACGCCGGCTTGTTCGACGGGACCGGCGACCGGCCCCGCCAGCGGCCTCACTTCGGTCGAATGCGGCCCCGCCGGCTCGGGCGCGCCGTACACCTACGCCAAGGGCACGGACCAGACCTACCTGTTCGCCGACGGCGTACATCCCACCACGGCCGCGCACAAGATGCTGGGCCAGTACGTCATCGCCGAACTGACCGCGCCGGGACAAGCCTCAATGCTGGCCGAAGCCCCGCTGGCCGGAGCACAAGCCAACCAGACGCTGCTGCGCCGGCAAATGTTCCTCGACCAGAACGGCGCCAGCACGCGCACCTTCATGGGCCTGAGCTACGGCAAGCAGACATTCGACGCCACCGGCAACTCGCCCCGCACCAACCTCAACACGTTCAACTTCACGTTGGGCGTGGATGGCTCGGCCGGTGATCACATCAATGCCGGTGCGGCGTTGGGCCTGGCGCGTTCCAACGCCGACATCGGCCGCGGCGGTTTCCGCCTCGACTCCATCATCGGTTCCGGCTACGCCACCTGGCACGGCACACACGGCTACATCGGCGTCAACGCGGGCTTTGCGCAGCTGAGCTACAACGACATCTACCGCCGCTTCCAGATCGGCGCGCTGATGCGCAGCGAGACGGCGCAAACCGACGGTTCGCAAATCATGGCCGGCCTGGACGGCGGCCTGTGGTTCGGCAGCGACGCCATCAAGACCGGCCCGTTCGCGCGCGTGCAATGGCAACGCATCAGCGTCGACGGCTACAGCGAAAACGGCGACGACAGCTCGGCCATGTGGTTCGGCAAGCAGCAGCGCTTTGCCCTCATCGGCACGCTGGGCTGGCAGTTGACCGGCAACTGGAAGGTCGGCCAGAGCATGCTGCATCCCTACGTCAACGTGGCCTGGGACCACGACAGCCGCGCCGGCGAGCGCAAGGTGCGCGCGGGCCTGACCAGCATGCAGGGCAGCTTCGCGTTGACCGGCTTCATCCCCGACAGCGGCTGGATCGGCGCCGACCTGGGCCTGACCGCGCAAATCAGTCCCACCGTCAGCACCTGGTTTGCCTACCAGGGTCGTTTCGGCGACAGCAACCAACGCTCGAACAACCTCAACATGGGCGTCAAGATCGCGTTCTGATCCA
>DASVGR010000050.1:0-16181 GCA_036379395.1 Rhodanobacteraceae bacterium
GTCATCTCGTTGAGCTGCGCGCCGGTGAGGCCGGTGCTGTCGCGGAACATCATGTGTTCCAGCGCGTGTGCGGTACCGGGGAAACCCTTGGGCGCTTCGTAGCTGCCGGCGAGATAGGTGATCTGCGTGGTCACCATCGGCGCCAGCGTGTCGCGCACGATCACCACGCGCAAGCCGTTGTCCAGCGTGGCGCGCAGCACGTGGGTGTTCTGGCTGGCGGGCGTCTGGCTGCTATTGGCGCGGGCGAGCGCCGGGCCGGCCAGCAGACCCATGCCCAGCATGACGCCCCAGGCCAGGGGCTTGAGCTTGTTCAACTTCATTGTCGACGACTCCTTGGGTGATGAGGCGAGAGGTGATAAGGCACGGGATGATGTGTCGGGCACCGCGCGAAACTACGGTGCCCGACAGGCTGATCCCCACCATTCTGCGCCCATGCCGCGACCGGACCCCGTGCCACATGGCACGGGTACGGACTCAGCCGATCACCCGCGGTTCCGGCTCCAGCCGCACGCCGAATTTCGCCTGCACGCCCTCGATGACCTGTTGCGCGAAGGCCCACAGTTCGGCACCGCTGGCGTGCCCGTGGTTGACCAGCACCAGCGCGTGGCGATTGGAAATGCCGGCGTCACCTTCGCGCCGGCCCTTGAAGCCGGTGGCCTCGATCAGCCACGCGGCAGACAGCTTGCGGCGACCATCCGGTTGCGGCCAAGCGGCGAGTTCGGGGTGGTCGCGTTGCAGTGCTTCGGCCAACGCGGCATCGACCACGGGATTCTTGAAGAAGCTGCCGGCGTTGCCGATCACCGCCGGGTCGGGCAGCTTGCGCGTGCGCAGGTGGATCACCGCCTCGGCGACATGGAACGGTGCGGGCTTGTCCACGCCCATGCGCAGCAGTTCTTCGCGGATGCCGGCGTAGTCCAGGCGCAGCTCGTGTTGCCGCGGCAAGCTGAAGCGTACGGCGGTGACGACGTAGCGGTCCGGTTCGCGCTTGAACACCGAGTCGCGATAGGCGAAGGCGCAGGCAGCGTTGTCCAGCGTGGCCACGCGTTGTTCGCGGGTATCCCAGGCTTCCACGCTCTCGATGAATTCGGCGACCTCGGTGCCGTAGGCGCCGATGTTCTGGATCGGTGCGGCGCCGACCGTGCCCGGGATGAGGATCAGGTTTTCCAGTCCGGCGAAGCCCTGGCCCAGCGTCCAGCGTACGAAGTCGTCCCAGCGTTCGCCGGCGGCCACGGCGATGCGGGCGCGCTCGCCATCGGCTTCCACCTGCACGCCTTGCGTGGCCATCGCCATCACGGTGCCGTCGAAGTCGCCGGCAAACAGCACGTTGCTGCCTTCACCCAGCACCAGCACCTTGCCGCTGCGCACGGCGGGGTAGGCCAGCAGCTCGGGCAGTTTGGCGGCGTCGCGGACTTCGGCCAGCAGCCTGGCTTGGGCCGCCACGCGCAAGGTGTTGCGGTGGGTCAGCGGGGCGTTATCGCTCAGCGTGTAACCACCCATGTCGATTCGCTCAGATGGCATCGGCGTGCTCGCGCTGGCGGCGGATTTCGTCGACGCATTCGGCCACCAGTTTCGGACCGCGATAGACCAGCCCGGAATAAAGCTGCACCAAGGTGGCACCGGCATCGAGCTTCTCGGCGGCGTCGCCGCCATCGAGGATGCCACCGACGCCGACGATGGCGATGCGTTCACCCAGCCGCTTGCGCATGCCGCGCAACACGGCGGTGGAGTGTGCGAACAGCGGCTTGCCCGACAGCCCGCCGGCTTCACCGCCGTTGGGTTCGTTGACGACGGCGCTGTGGTCGACGGTGGTGTTGGTGCAGATCACGCCGTCGATGCCGCAGGCGAGCAGCACGTCGGCGATGGCGTCGAGTTCACTCTCGGAAAGGTCGGGGGCAATCTTCAGCAGCATCGGTTTGCGCGCGCCGGCCTGGGCGCCAAGTCGTTCCTGCGCCTCGCGCAGGGTGCCGATGAAGCGGCGCAATGTTTCTTCCTGCTGCAGGTCGCGCAGGCCCTGGGTATTGGGCGAGGAAATGTTCACCGTGATGTAGCTGGCGTGCGCATGCACGCGTTCCAGACAGAACAGGTAATCGTCCACCGCATGCTCGTTCGCGGTGTCCTTGTTCTTGCCGATGTTGATGCCAAGCACGCCGCGGTAGTCGGACTTCTGCACGTTGCGCACCAGCGCATCCACGCCGGCGTTGTTGAAGCCCATCCGGTTGATGATGGCTTCGCGCTGTGGCAGGCGGAACATGCGCGGTTTCGGATTGCCGTCCTGTGGACGCGGCGTCACCGTGCCGACCTCGACGAAGCCGAAACCGAGCGCGCCCAGTTCGTCCAGATGCTCGGCATTCTTGTCCAGTCCGGCGGCCAGGCCGACCGGGTTGGGAAAGCGGATGCCGAACGCCTCCACCGGCAGGTCGTCTGCGGGCGTGGCCACGTATCTGGCGAGGTTGCTGCGGTGGGCTACGCCCAGGCCGAACAGGGTGAGGCGGTGCGCGGTCTCGGCGTCGAGCGCGAACAGCAGGGGGCGCAGGTAGTCGTACATGCTCAGCTCACTGTTCCGGTGAAAATGCGGGTGTCGTAGTCGAAGCTTATCCGGTCGTTCGTCTGGCAGCGGTCGAACAGGTCACGCAGCGCGGCGAGCATGGGCGCGTGCTGCGGGTGACCGGCCCGGGGGGCATAGGACGACGACATCAGGCGACCGCGCAGACTCTCGTAGTCCAGCTGCTGGCTGTGGTCGAAGCGGGCACCGCCGCGCCAGCCGGCGCCGAACCATGCACGCATGCTGGCATCGTCGGCGTAGCGTTCGGCCACGCGGGTGTAATCGGTGCCGTAGCGTTGCAGCAGGGCCTCGTAGCCTTCGAGAAACGGCGTGCCGGTGAGTCGGCGCGAGTTCCAGAAGATCGCCGCCAGCCTACCCGGACGCAGGATGCGCTGGAACTCGCGTCGCGTGGTTTCCGGATCGAACCAGTGGAACGCCTGCGCCACCGTCACCAGATCGATGCTGGCAGCAGGCAGGCCGGTGGCATCGGCGCGGCCGTCGATGGCACGGAAGTTCGGATTCGCGCCCAGCCATGCAACGGCCGCTTCGCGCATGGCGGCGTTGGGTTCCACTGCGGTGACCGCATGGCCGGCGTCGAGGAACAGCCTGCTGGAAATACCGGTGCCGGCGCCGATGTCGGCGACCTGCCAGTCGGACGTCACGCCCTGTTCGTGGCGCAGCCAGTCGCGCAGGGCGGCCGGATAATCGGGGCGATAGCGCACGTAGTCGGTGACGCGATCGCTGAAACGTTCGGTGGATTGCAACGTGTTCATGGCATCAACCCGACAGGCCCTGGCCGCCGTCCACGCACAGCGTCTGGCCGGTGATCCAGCCGGCCCACGGCGAGGCGAGGAAGAGTGCGGCATGGGCGATCTCTTCCGGTGCGCCATAGCGTCCAAACGGAATCTTTGCCAGCGTGGCGGCATACAGCGCGGGTTCCTCGCGCTTGCGCCGGTCCCACAGGCCGTCGGCAAATTCGATCGAGCCGGGGGCGATTGCATTGACGCGGATGCGGTCTTCGGCCAATGCCAGCGCCTGCGAAGTGGTGTACTGGCTGAGCGCTGCCTTGACCGCGGCATACGGCGCGCCGTTGCGGCGCGGGTGGAAGGCGGCGATGGAACTGGTGTGCACGATGCTGGCGTGCGGCGATTGCTTCAGATGAGGCAGCGCTTCGCGTGAAGCGCGCACGGCGGCCATCAAGTCGACATTGAAGCCGGCGAGCCAGCCATCGTCATCGTCGCTGAAGCCGTAGCCGCTGGCGTTGTTGACCAGCACGTCGATGCCGCCGAGTGCTTCGGCCGCCGCGTTGATGTAGCGGCGGATGGCGGCGGGGTCGGCCAGGTCGCAGCCTTGTGCATGGGTGACACCACCATGTGCGGCAATCTCGTGTGCCACGTCGTCCAGTGCGGCCTGTCCGCGGGCGCAGACGGAGACGGCTGCGCCTGCTTCGGCAAAGGCCAACGCGATGCTGCGGCCGATGCCCTTGCTGCCTCCGGCGATGACGACACGGTAGCCGGGCAGGCGAAAGGGCAAGGGGAGCGCATGTGTCATGGGGCGTACCGTGTTCTGTTGTCCCGGGCGCGGAGCGCGTCGGGACAGCGGTGTCGGCGACAGGCTTCCCGCGGGAAGCCTGCCGCCAGTCGTGCGCTTACAGGTCGAACTTGATGCCCTGCGCCAGCGGCAGTTCGCTCGAGTAGTTGATGGTGTTGGTCTGGCGGCGCATGTACGCGCGCCAGGCGTCGGAACCGGATTCGCGACCGCCGCCGGTGTCCTTTTCGCCGCCGAACGCGCCGCCGATTTCCGCACCGGACGTGCCGATGTTGACGTTGGCGATGCCGCAATCCGAGCCCGCCACCGACAGGTACTGCTCGGCGGCTTTCAGGTCCTGCGTGAAGATGGCGCTGGACAGGCCCTGCGCCACGCCGTTCTGCATGGCGATGGCGTCATCCAGATCCTTGAACGGAATGACGTAGAGGATCGGTGCGAAGGTTTCGGTCTGCACCAGCTCGTCGTCGTTCGACAGGCCGGTGATGATGGTCGGCAGCACGTAGTTGCCCTTGCGGTCGGCCAGCACTTCGCCGCCGGTGACGATCTTGCCGCCCTTGTCCTTGGCCGTCTTTACGGCCAATTCAAACTTGGTCACGCCATCGCGGCTGTTGAGCGGACCCATCAATGTCTTGGGGTCGGTCGGGGCGCCGATTTTCGTCTCGACCTGCTTGTAGGCCTTGACCAGCTTGGCGGTCACTTCGTCGGCGATCGATTCATGCACCAGCAACCGGCGCGTGGACGTGCAGCGTTGGCCGGCCGTGCCGACGGCGCCGAACACGATGGCCGGGATGGCCAGTTTCTGGTCGGCCGTCTTGTCCATGATGATGGCGTTGTTGCCGCCCAGCTCCAGCAGCGAGCGGCCCATGCGGCGGGCGACGCATTCGCCGACGTGGCGACCGACCTTGGTTGAACCGGTGAAGCTGACCAGCGCGATGCGCTTGTCGTCGATGAAGTTTTGCGCCAGCTCGGTGCCGGCGTCCTGGAACAGATAGAAGATGTCCGGGAAGCCGCCGGCCTTGAGGGCTTCGTTGCAGATTTTCATCGTGGCGATCGAGGTCAGCGGCACTTTCGGCGACGGCTTCCAGATGCAGATGTCACCACAGGCGGCGGCCAGCATGGCGTTCCATGACCATACCGCGACCGGGAAGTTGAACGCGCTGATGATGCCGACCAGACCCAGCGGGTGGTACTGCTCGTACATGCGATGCCCGGGGCGCTCGGAGTGCATCGTGTAGCCGTGCAGCATGCGCGACTGGCCCAGGGCGAAATCGGCGATGTCGATCATTTCCTGCACTTCGCCGTCGCCTTCGGGCTTGATCTTGCCCATTTCCAGCGACACCAGCGAACCCAGCGCATCCTTGTTGTCACGCAAGGCCTGGCCGCACAAGCGCACCGCTTCACCACGCCTCGGCGCCGGTGTCGAACGCCATGTCGCAAACGCTTCCTGCGCGCGCTTGACGAGGGTTTCGTAATCGGCGGCGCTGGATGCGTACACACTGGCGATGACCTCGCCGGTGGCGGGATCGATCGACGTCAGCGTGCCGGCGTCGGTGGTTTTCGACCATTCGCCGCGACCAAGATACGTGCCTGAATTGACGTCGGAAAGGCCGAGTGCCTTGAGGATATCGTGGGACATGAAGGCTCCTGTGCAACTGCGCGTGCCGGGTGGCGTGGCGCTGAAACAACCAGTCTAGCAGCCCTTATGCCGAACACGCATGACAAACGGCCGGAAGTGCGATGACGCACGGCAGACGCATGGTGATGGTGACCCCGGCGTGATTCGAACACGCGACCTGCCGCTTAGGAGGCGGCCGTTCTATCCAGCTGAACTACGGGGCCATGCAGGCATGAGCGACCCGGGCAAAAGGCCGGGCCGAACAGGCTACGCGCGGACGCGAAACCTGTCGTGCAACAGCTTTTCATTGTGACATGAACGCACGTTCTTGTCGCAGGTGCGCGGCACCTTGGTAGGGTAAGCGCTGGTGCCGCGCCACCGGCTGGTGCGGCAATGCAGTGGCACGATTGTGGAGGCGACATGTTGCGTTGCGTACGAGGTTCTTTTGCGTGTGCCTTGCTGGTGCTGGCGGGTTTGTGGGGTACGGGTGCCATGGCGGCGGCACCTGCCGCGCCGACGCACTATCGCATCGTGGGTTACGACACCGGCAGCGTCGGCACGCCGGAAATAGATGCCGGCAAGATCGACGTGATCATTTTTGCCTTTGCGCGCGTCGAACACGGCAAGGTGGTGTTGCCCGAAAAAGCCGCGGTGCGCCTGCAAAAACTGATCGCGCTCAAAAAGACGCACCCCGCGCTCAAAGTGACGATTTCGGTCGGCGGCTGGGAGGCCGGCGGATTTTCCGAAGCCGCGGCAACGCCCGCGGGACGCCGGTTGTTTGCGCAGACAGCGGCCGACATGGTGGTCAAACAGCATGCCGACGGTCTGGATGTCGATTGGGAATACCCCGGCAGCAGCCAGTCCGGCATTGCCTCCAGCCCGCAGGATCGCGTGCATTTCACGCAATTGCTGAAATTGCTGCGCGCCACGCTGGACAAGGCGGGCGCGGCCAATGGCCATGTCGGCGCCAACCATTATCTGTTGACCATCGCCTCGGCCGATAGCCAATACGTGCACGGCATCGATCTGGCCGCGGTGGCGCCGTATCTGGACTGGTTCAACGTGATGACATACGACTTCAACAATTCGTTGACCCCGCTGACCGGCCATCATTCGGGCCTGTTTGCCGCACGCATGGCGCCGGCCGCCGCGCGCACCACGGCGCGGGCCGTGCATCAGTACCTGGCCGATGGCGTGCCGGCCGACAAGATCGTCATTGGCGCGGCTTTCTACGGGCGCCGGTTCGACGGTGTGAAGCCGGTCGACAATGGCCGTTACCAGCCCTATGCCTCGTCAACCCACATGTACGGCTGGAAACAGTTGCAGGCGGATTTCATCAACAAGCAGGGTTACAAGCGCTATTGGGACAAATACGCCGACGCGCCGTATCTGTGGAATGCCGCGACGCGCAGTTTCATCAGCTACGACGATCCGCAATCGCTGGCGGCCAAGGCGGCATTCGTGAAAGCCAATCATCTGGGCGGCATCATGTACTGGGAAGCCACCGAGGATGATCACAACCAGCTGCTGGACGCCATTTGGCAGGGTTTGAAGCATTGATCGGAGGCATGATGCCTTGCCGCATTCATGCATTGTTGTCCATTGTGATGAATGGCTGAATCGCGTATAAATGAAAGCACGGGTACGGCCGGCCCCTTGTGCGCGGCCGGGAGCTTTCAGTGGAGGGGACGCTCGGCATGGAAAACGCAACGTTTACCTTGTTGGTTCCATTTGCGCCGATCGGCGAGCCTTGGGTCGTGCGGCGGGCGCGTACCGTCGTGGAGACGTTCGACAGCCGCGAGGATGCCTTGGCCGGTGCGCGTGCGTTGGCCATGGGCCTTGCGCGGCGCATGGGGACGTCGGTGCGGGTGCGCACGCAGGACGCCAAAGGCGCCTGGTGCACGTTGTACGACACGCGCAACGCCATGTCGCGCCAGTCGGCCTGACCGTCAGGGAAGCCGCGCTGATTGAATCGACAGACCAGCACCATGGCCGTCCGCAGGAGCGCGCCCGCGCGCGATGGCCAAATGCTGATTCCAGGCAAGATCTCATCGCGCGCAGGCGCGCTCCCGCAATCGTCATTTGCAAGCTCCCGCGTCCGGTTCAATCAGGGCTTCCTGAGCAAGCCGGCCGCTTTCAGAACAGCAATGAAGCCATGCGGCGCCGACAGGCGCTGACCAGTGCCGCGTCGTCCAGTGTGGCAAACGCCGCCAGCAGACGTTTTTTCGCCTGGCCGTCGTGCCAGTCGCGGGCATGTTCGAGCATGTACAAGAACTCTTCCAGACCGGCCGCGGGGTCGGGACCGAGCAGCAGGCGCACGCCCAGCAGATCACGTGCTTCCCAGTCGCCGGCATCCGCCTGCACGCGCTGCCGCAGGACGGCGAGATCGGGCGCGCCATCCAGTGCATGGGCCAGTTCCAGCTGGCTGCGCAAGGTGTTGGTGCGAGCATCGGTGGCCAGATCGGCGGGCAGGGCGGACAGCTCGGTTTCGGCCTCGGTGGCCTGGCCGGCCTGCAGCAGCGCGCCGATGAGGTCCAGGCGCAATTCGGGCTTGTCCGGCTGCTCGGTGATTTCCCGGCGCAGGCGCGTCACGGCTTCGGCCGGCGCTTCGACCGGGGTGTCGTCGTCCGTGACGGGAGCTTCTTCGGCCGCACCGGGCACGATCATGTGCTGGCCGAGAAATTCGCGGATCTGGCCTTCCGGCAGGGCGCCGGCAAAACCGTCCACGGGCTTGCCGTCCTGCACCAGCATGACGGTCGGGATGGAGCGGATGCCGAACATGCCGGCCAGCTCCTGCGCCTGGTCGACGTTGATCTTGCCGAGACGGAACGCGCCCTGGTATTCGTCGACCAGCTTGTCCAGCACCGGCGACAGCGCCTTGCACGGACCGCACCAGTCGGCCCAGAAATCGATCAGGATGGGCGTGTCGATGGAAGCATTGAGAACGTCGGTCTCGAAGTTGGCTTCGGTGACTTCGAAGATGGCGGCGGGGGAAGTGGGCAAGTCCATGGAGTTCCATTGCGCGAAGGCTGATGGGAAAGCATAACAAGCGGTTCCGGCAGGGGGACATGACCTGCAACAAACCGTTTGATCCGCGATAATGGGGCGGGGGCAGCCCTTGCTCAAGGTCACCCATGCAGACGGATACTTCATCGCTGGTGATTTGCGAACATTGCGACGCGGTTTACCGCCGCCGCGAGCTGGTGTGTGGCGAGAAGGCGCAATGTCCGCGTTGCGGCTTCGTGCTGTATGGCCATCATCGTCTCGGCGTGGACAGCATGCTGGCGCTGTCGGTGGCGGGCCTGATCGTGATGGCCATTGCCAACGTGTGGCCGGTGATGATGATCGGCACCAGCGGCGTGACGGCCGGCACGACCTTGTGGGGCGCGATCATTGCCGCATGGAACGAGCACATCCGGATCGTGGCGGCGATGGCGGCCGTGGCGTTGTTTGTCGCGCCGCTGTTCCAGTTGACGTTCATGGCCTGGGCCTGCGCATTCGCGCATTTCGGCAGGCGTCCACCGGGCCTGGTGCAGGTGGTGCGCACGCTCAAGTGGCTGAGGCCGTGGAGCATGATCGAGGTGCTGATGCTGGGCATCCTGGTGGCCGTGGTGAAGCTGCAAAGCGTGTTCGACGTGGCACCCGGCGTCGGGTTGTGGGCGTTCGCCGTGTTGATGGTGCTGATCACGCTGGTGGCCTCGTGGGACACGCGCGTGTTGTGGACGGTCGGTCGGGAGAATGGCGCGTGAGCCGCGTGCCGGATACGCCGTTGACCGCGCACCAGCTGGGTCTGGTGGGTTGCCACGTGTGCGGGATGGTGTGCCGTGCCGGCGGTGACGGTCAGCTGGGCGCCTGTCCGCGTTGCCATGCCACGCTGCATCGGCGCAAGCCCGATTCGGTGGCGCGCACGTGGGCGTTGCTGATTGCCGCGGCCATTCTCTACATTCCGGCCAATGTGGTGCCGGTGATGCGCACGGTGAGCCTGTTTTCGGCCAGCGACAACACCATCCTGAGCGGCGTGGTCGAGTTGTGGAAAGTCGGTTCGCCGGATCTGGCCGTGATCGTGTTTTTCGCCTCGATCATGGTGCCGATGCTGAAGTTCATCGCGCTGGCGTGGCTGCTGGTGAGCGTGCAACGGCGACGCGCGCGTTGGCCGCAGCGGCAGCGCTCCAAGCTGTACCGCATCGTCGAGCACATGGGTTACTGGTCGATGCTGGACGTGTTCGTGGTGACACTTCTGACCGGCGCCGTGCAGCTGGCGCCGCTGGCGCAAGTGGTGCCGCTGCCGGGCATCATCTGGTTTGCGCTGGTGGTGGTGCTGACGGTGCTGGCTTCGCAAAGTTTTGATCCGCGCCTCATCTGGGACAATGCTCCGGCAACGGACAGGAACCTTCATGACTGATTCTCCCGATCGCAACGATTCGCCGACCATGGACAACCTGCCTGAGCCGGACGCCGTCAAGCGCCATCGCTGGACGGTGTCGCTGATCTGGCTGGTGCCGCTGATCGCCGCCCTGATCGGCATTTCGCTGGTGGTCACGGCGTGGATCCAGGCGGGCCCCAGCATCGTCATCAGTTTCCAGAATGCCGAAGGGCTGACGGCCGGCAAGACCGAGGTCAAATACAAGAACGTCGTCATCGGCCACGTGCGCCACATCGACCTGAGCAAGGACCGTTCGAAGGTGCTGGTGACGGTGGCGCTGGACAAGAAGGACGCGAGTTTCGCCACCGAAGACAGCCGCTTCTGGGTGGTGCGGCCGCACATCGGCCTGGGCGGCGTGTCGGGCCTGGGGACGCTGTTTTCCGGCGCCTACATCGGTGCCGATACCGGCAGCTCGAAGGTGGAGCGGATGCGTTTTGACGGCCTGGAAACGCCGCCTCCGCTGACGCACAACGAATCGGGTCGCAGCTTCCTGCTGACCAGCGACGACCTGGGCTCGCTCGACATCGGTTCGCCTGTCTACTACCGGCGCATCCAGGTGGGCCGCGTGGTGGCCTATCACCTGGACAAGGACGGCAAGGGCGTCACGGTGCAGGTGTTCATCAAGGCGCCGGACGACAAGTTCGTCACCACCGACACGCGCTTCTGGAATGCCAGCGGCGTGGATGTATCGCTGGGCGCGAGCGGGCTCAAGGTCAACACCGAATCGATGGCCGCGATCGTCTCCGGTGGCGTGGCCTTTGGCCTGCCGCCGCGCAGCGCGGCGACGACGGCGGCCTTGCCCGATGCGCGTTTCCCGCTGTTTGCCAGCAAGGCCACGGCGATGCGGCCGCCGGATGGCCTGCCGGTGATGCTGCGCATGCGTTTCCACCAGTCGGTGCGCGGCCTGGCGGTGGGCGCGCCGGTGGATTTTCTTGGCATCGACCTGGGCAAGGTCACGTCGGTGTCGCTGGATTACGACGCCAAGGCCAAGCGTTTTCCGGCCGACGTGACGGCGGTGGTGTATCCCGACCGCATCGGCAAGGCCAACCGCGAGTTCGAACAGCGCACTGGCGACACCCGACCGGGCGCGTTGCTGGGCATTCTGGTCAAGCACGGGTTGCGCGCGCAATTGCGCAACGGCAACTTGCTGACCGGACAGCTTTACGTGGCGTTGAATTTCTTCCCCAAGGCGCCGCCGGCGGCGTTCGATCCCGATGCTTCGCCGCTGTCCATGCCGACCATGCCGGGCAGTTTCGACCGCATGCAGCAGCAGCTGGCCGACATCATCGGCAAGGTGCACAAGATTCCGTTTGACCAGATCGGCGTGCATGCCAACCAGAGCCTGATCGAACTCAATGCCCTGCTCAAACAATTCCACGGCAAGGTGGCGCCGGAAGCCACGGCCACGCTCAAGCAGGCGCAAAAGACGCTCAGCACGGCGACCGATGCGCTGTCCAGCGGCTCGCCATTGCGCCAGAACCTGGGCCAGACGCTGATCCAGCTGCAACGCGCGGCCCGTTCGTTGCGGGTGCTGACGAATTACCTGTCCGAGCATCCGGAATCCCTGCTGCGCGGCAAGCGCAACAACGCGCCGTCCCCGACGGCCGATCCGCCGCCGGCGCCGCCGCATGCCGCGCCGTCATCCGCTTCCAGGAGCCAGCCATGAGCCGCCTTTTCCAATGCCTCGGGGTTGCCGGTGCGACGCTGGCGCTTGCCGCCTGCGCCTCGGCGCCGACGCAATTTTTTACGCTGGTGCCGCCGCCAGCCACCGGGGTGGCCGCGCCGGCAGCCTATGCCATCGCTGTCGTGCCGGTCACCATTCCGGCCCAGGTCGATCGTCCGCAGATGGTCGTGCGCGAGGGTGACACGCAAGTCACGCCGCTGGAAGGCGAACGCTGGATCGCGCCGTTGGGCGATGAAATCCGCAACGCCTTGTCGGCCGATCTCACCCGTCAATTGGGCGCGCAGGATGTCCACGCCATGGCCTATCCGCAGGGCGTGCCGGTCTATCGCATCAGCGTGGCGGTGACGCGTTTCGAATCCGTGCCCGGCCGGTACACGGCGTTGACCGCGACGTGGGACGTGCGCGCGCTGGATGGCAAAAAAACCGTCGTTTCCTGTACCACCCGCGAGCGCCAAAACGTGGCCGCCGGCTACGCTGCGCTGGCGGCCGGACATCAGCGCGGCCTGCAAAGTCTGGCCAGTGCCATCGGCGGCGTCGTGGGCCAACTGGCCAGCAAAGGCAACGCGGCCTGTCCGCGTGCGGACTGACGCGTTTGCCGCCTTGTCGCCGCATCAAAAACGGTGGCAAGACGGCATCGGTCACGGTTGCCGCGCCTTCCAGTACCAGTGTCCCTGTCGGGGCAGCACCAGACAGCTTTGAGCATCGTCCGGACAACGCCGCACCAGATGGATCGACGTTGCCGGAATGCGCAGGCGCCACGTCAAACCGGCGCGGCCGACGGCGTAAAACCGATGCGGGTTTTCCGTCACTACCCAAAGCGGCGTTTTGACCGGCTGATGCTGCAATTGCCGCAGCAATTGTTCGCCCCAATGCGCGCGGCCCATGAGGCTGGGTGGCGCCAAACGACGTGTCGTGGCAACGCCGATCCATGAAGAAAGCGCCACCAGCACCAGCAACCAGGCCAGTTGCGGTCGGCAGGCGCAGGCGAGTGACACGACAATCACGACAACCAGTGCCGATATGGCGGCGTAATACGGATAACTGTTCCACGCGAACAAAAAACAGGGCCCGTAGCCGATCACCGCAAACGCACCCAATGCCAGCCACTGCTTTGCCTTCAGACGGCGGCATGCCTGGCGGCCGGCCACCAGCCAGACGAAGAGTACGGGCAATGCGGTGACGGCGATCCAGGCCAAGGCAACGATCTTGTTGCCGACTGTCGCCATGCGGATGGCTTCGCGCGGCACATTCAACAACCAGGCGATCATCGCCACGCTGTTGCGCAGAACATTGGTGCCCAGTTGCAAACGGTAGGCGGCATCGACATGGGCCGTGAAATGCCGGTCCAGCACCAGCCACACGGCGGCGGCGACAACACAAACCAGCAGCGTGACAACTTCGCCACGACGCCGGCAATCGTCACCTGCGAACAGGCTGGCCAGCACCAGCAAGGCCGGTGTCAGAATGGCCGATTCCTTGCTCAGCATGGCCAGGACCAAAAGAATCGGCACGCTTGCCAAGCGCCAGACGCGGGCGAAACCCTGCGCTCGACAAGCGTCCAGCCACAGCGCCAACGCCATGCTGGAAAACAGCACCAGCAGGGAATTGTTGATCGCGGACGCCCAATGAACAGGCAGAAAATGCAACGCCAACGAGGCGTACAAAGCTCCGGCCAATGCTGCCGTCAAACGCGCATGCGGCCAATGGCAGGCTTTGGCCAGGCTGGCTACGAAGGCGCCAACACCCACGCAAGCCGCAATATGCAAAAACAAGTTGACTGCATGCATGGCAAAAGCGTTGCCGCCGGTCAGCGCCACCATCAGCCGCCAATAACCGCCTTGCGACAGCGGACGCCAGAAGCGCACGGCATGCTCGGGCCAAAACACCTGCCACCACGGAACACCCGCGATGTTGGCGGCATGCGCCGCCTGCAAGAAGACGTAGTCGTCACCCCAAAACGGCGTCCACAAGGCCGGCAGCCACATGCACAAACTGGACAGCACCAGCAAAAAGGCGACGACGCAAAGCGGGTTCTTCCCTGACTGCAGGCTGGCCATTTTCTCTCCCCGGGATGGCCGGCCTTTCCCCAACCGGCGAGCAACAGATGCTAGGAGCGTGGGCGGCGGGAACGCAAGCGGTTGCGGCTTCGGCCATTCGCCTCGAATGATCGAAAAATCCGACTCAAGACCGCTTTGCCTCGCTCGCCTGGTTTTTACCGCACAAGCTCCCGGTCGATGGGCTCGTGAAGCAACAGCGGTCGGGGCGCGGCCGCATGGCGCGGTGGATCAGCCGAGTTGGCGGATGCGGAAATTGCGGCCTTTGATGCGGCCGTCACGCAGGCGCTGCAGGGCCTTGCCCGCACTGGCGCGCTGGATGGCAACGTATGAGCGGGTGGGGTAAATGCTGATTTTGCCGACCGCGTCGGCGGGCAGGCCGGCGTCGCCGGTCAGGGCGCCGAGAATGTCGCCGGGGCGCAGCTTGTGCTGGCGTCCGGCGTCAATGACCAGCGTTTGCATGGGCGCCAGGTGCAAGGTCTTGCCGCGGGGGGCGACCACTTTCAATGGCTGCTTCGACACCGGCGCATCAAGCGTGTCTTCGATATTGGCCAGTTTGGACTGCTCGCGCGGCGTGTACAGCGTCAGCGCCAGACCGGACTTGCCGGCGCGCCCGGTGCGGCCGATGCGGTGGGTGTGGGTTTGCGGGTCGTGCGCGATGTCGTAGCTGATCACCAGCGGCAGCGCGTCGATGTCCAGGCCGCGCGCGGCAACATCGGTGGCCACCAGCACCGTGCAACTGCGGTTGGCGAAACGCACCAGCACTTCGTCACGGTCACGCTGGTCCATGTCGCCATGCAGCGCCAGGGCCGAGAAACCGCGTTGGTCGAGCGCCTGCGCCACGGTGTCGACGTCGCGGCGCATGTTGCAGAAAACCAGCGCCTGCTCGGCGCGCTCACTGGCCAGCAGTTGCGCCAGCGCCTCCATTTTCTGCGTCGGCTCGACCAGATGGAAACGCTGCCGGATGGTGGATTCGGCGGCAACCGGCGCTGCCACGGTCACGCTCACGGGATCGTTTTGCAGGCGCTGGCTGGCGGCGCGGATTTCCGGCGCGTAGGTGGCCGAAAACAGCAAGGTCTGGTGGTGCCTGGCGATGCGGCCGACGATGTCGTCGATGGTGTCGGCAAAGCCCATGTCGAGCATGCGGTCGGCTTCGTCCAGCACCAGCACCTTGATGCCGCCGCCATGCAGGCTGCCGCGTTTGAGGTGTTCCTGCACCCGGCCGGGGGTGCCGACGACGATATGCGGATCGTGCGTGAGCGACGCCAGCTGCGGCCCCAACGGCATGCCGCCGCACAGCGTCAGCAGTTTGATGTTGGGTATGCCGGCGGCCAGTTTGCGGATCGACTGGCTGACCTGGTGGGCCAGTTCGCGCGTCGGACACAGCACCAGCGCCTGCAGCCGGATGGTCTGCACATCCAGCGCTTGCAGCAAGCCGAGGCCGAAGGCGGCGGTCTTGCCGCTGCCGGTCCGGGCTTGCGCGATGACGTCGCGGCCGGCCAGTACCGGCGGCAGGCTTTGTTCCTGCACCGGGGTCATGGCGGTGTAGCCGAGCGTATCCAGGCTGGCCAGCAGCGCGGGTTTGAGGGGCAGAATCGAAAAGGGGTCCATGCGCCATGATCACATGCGTGTCAACGCATGTGATCATGGCGTGTCATGGCAAGGCGGCCGTCCGGGATGGCTCAGTGCGCCTTGAGGATTTCGTCCAGGTAATCCGGCGTGCCCTTGACGCGGGTCAGGTGCGGATACTGCGGACCGCCGTAATAGGCCACGGGAACGGTGCGGTACTGGCCCTGGTATTTGAGCATCAACTGGATTGGTTGCTTGTCCTTTTGCGCTGCGACGATGGCTTGCTGCAGCACATCGGACGAGTAGGCCTTGCCGTTGACGGCGACCAGTTTTTCGCCCGAACCGATGCCGGCCTTGAACGCCGGGCCGTTCCACAGCACGTCGCGGATGTCGCCGTCGCCGTTCAGTGACAGGCCCAGCGTCAGCGCAAAACTGACCATGTGGTACTTGGCCATCATGGCTTTTTCGAACGAGTTGGGCTTGCTCGAATAGGTGAGTTTCCAGCCGGAGGCGGCGATGCCGGCCAGCGGCGGTTTGTGCTGGTCAAGCCGTGTGCGCAGGAACTTGGCCCAGTCATACGGCGCCACTTTGTTGAGCGCGGCCACGACATCATTGAATGTGTAGGTCCTGGTGACGTAGCTGCCGTTGTCGACGCCGTAGAACTGGTGGGTGAAGGTTTCCAGCGAAGCCTTGTCATGCGTCAGCTGGCGGATCTTGCAATCGACGTCCAGCCAGATCATCGCGCC
>DASVGR010000051.1:0-55915 GCA_036379395.1 Rhodanobacteraceae bacterium
GCCATAGCCCCACCAACCCGGCCCGTAGCCCAACGTGGCGCCCCAGCCCGGATACCAGCCGACGCTCCACGGATCGACGTAGGTGCTGCCGTAAATGACCGTATCGGCATTGCCGTAGGCGGACCGCCCCTGGTAGTAGCCGCCGCCGGCATTCGGGTTGTACCGGTAGGCCGGTTCCATGACACAGCCCCCCAAAGCCACCAGTGGAACAAGGATCAACAGCAGGGTCAGACGTTTCATGGCACACCTCACACGATCCGTACGGCAGACGGCATGATCATAAAACGGGCGGGCAAGGTATCGCGTTGACGAAGCCCCGGTCCCGCCCAGTAGGAGCGCGCCTGCGCGCGATGGCCGGAGGCCGGCCGAGGCAAGACCCCTTCGCCCGCGGGCGGGCTCCTACAGGGCATCGCGGCATTTTGCAGTGTAGGAGCGCGCCCGCGCGCGATGGCCTGATGCTGGCCAAGGCAAGATCCCTTCGCCCGCGGGCGGGCTCCTACGGGGCATCGCGGCATTTTGCAGTGTAGGAGCGCGCCCGCGCGCGATGGCCTGATGCTGGCCAAGGCAAGACCCCTTCGCCCGCGGGCGGGCTCCTACGGGGCATCGCGGCATTTTGCAGTGTAGGAGCGCGCCTGCGCGCGATGGCCGGATGCTGGCCAAGGCAAGCAAGATCCCTTCGCCCGCGGGCGGGCTCCTACGGGGCATCACGGCATTTTGCAGTGTAGGAGCGCGCCCGCGCGCGATGGCCGGAGGCCGGCTTGAAGCAAAAGATCCCCTCGCCCGCAGGCGGGCTCCTACAGGGCATCGCGGCATTCTGCAGTGTAGGAGCGCGCCCGCGCGCGATGGCCGGAGACCGGCCAAAGGCAAGATCCCTTTCGCCCGCGGGCGGGCTCCTGCGGGTGCATCGGCGATTCGCCCCACGAGGGGGCGAGGTTTACGCCAGCGCGCGGGCGATGATGTCGCCCAGGTTTTCCGACAGCTTGCCGCTGCCCATGAGGTCGGCCAGGGCCGTGTGCGCGGCTTCGCGGCGCACCGGTTCAAGCTGCTTCCAACCGTTGAAGGCCGTGGCCACGCGCGCGGCGACCTGCGGGTTCAGCGCGTCCATGGCTTTGAGCTGGTCGGCCAGCAGCGCGTAGCCGGCGCCGTCGGCGCGATGGAAACCGCTGGGGTTGCCCTGCGCCCACACGCCCAGCACGGCGCGCATGCGGTTGGGGTTGCGCAGCGTGAAGGCCGGGTCGGCCAGCAGCGTCTGGATGCGCGCCAGCGAGCCTTCGCCGGGCACGCGCGCGTGCGCCGAGAACCACTTGTTGAGCACCAGCGGCTGATCCTTGAAACGGCTGCGGAAATCAGCCGACTCGGCCTGCCCGGCCTCCAGCCACAACAACGTTTCCAGCGCGCCCAGGCGGTCGGTCATGTTGCCGGCCGCGGCGTATTGCGAGCGCGCCAGCGCCGTGGCGCGCTCGCCGTCGATGCGCGCCAGCAGGGCCAGCACGGTCTGCTTGAGCGCGCGTTTGGCCTGGCTGGCCGCGTCCAGCGCCGTGTCTCCGGGCGCGTGCAGCGCGGCATAGCGCGTGGCCAGCGCGTCGGCGCCCAGATGCGTGGCCAGGGTGACCAGCAAGTGCTCACGCGCGACGTGGATGGCGGCCGGATCGTTCTCGTCCAGCCGTTCGGCCAGCACCACTTCGCCCGGCGGTGTCAGCAAGGTGGCCAGCAGGGCGCCGTCCAGCGACTCGTCGGCAAACAGCGCGGCCAGCGCGTCAACCCACGCGTTCAGGGCAGCCGGCGCCTTGTCGCCGGCAATGACGGCGTCGAACGCCCGCGCGGAAAGCTCCTGCCCGGCATCCCAGCGGCTGTAGCCGTCGGCATCGTGACGCAGCAGCAGCGCCAATTGCTGCGGCGCGTAGGCAAAGTCCAGCGTGGCCGGCGCGGACAGGCCGCGCAGCAGCGACGGGATCGGCTCGGCGTCGATGTCCTCGAACACGAAACTTTGCGTGGCGCTGTCGAATTCGATCACGCGCTCGTCGCCGTGCGCGGCATCCTCGCCAGCCAGCCGCAGCGGCAGCTTGCGCCCGTCGGCGGCAAACAAGGCCAGGCGCACCGGCATCGGCAACGGAATCTTGCTGTCCTGGCCCGGCGTGGGCGCGGTGGTCTGGGTCAGCGTCAGCGTGTAGCGGCGGCTGGCGGTATCAAACTGGCCACGGGCGGCCAGACGCGGCGTGCCGGCCTGACCGTACCAAGCCAGGTACGGCGTCATGTCCACGCCGTTGGCGTCGCCCAGCGCGGAGAGGAAATCCTCGATGGTGGCCGAGCGGCCGTCGTTGCGCTCGAAATACAAATCCGTGCCTTTGCGGAAGCCTTCCGGGCCCAGCCGCTCGGCTTCCATGCGCACCAGCTCGGCGCCTTTTTCGTACACGGTGGCGGTGTAGAAATTGTTGATTTCACGGTATTGCGTGGGCCGCACCGGGTGCGCCAGCGGGCCGGAATCCTCGGTGAACTGGGCGCGCCGCAGCACGGCCACGTCTTCGATGCGCTTGAGCGGCTTCGAATTCATGTCGGCCGAAAAACCGTGCTCGCGGAACACCGTGAAGCCTTCCTTGAGCGACAGCTGGAACCAGTCGCGGCAGGTGACGCGGTTGCCCGACCAGTTGTGGAAATACTCGTGCGCGACGACCGCCTCCACGCGCCGGAATTCGGCGTCGGTGGACGTGTCGACGCTGGCCAGCAGGCAGGACGTGTTGAACACGTTCAGGCCCTTGTTTTCCATCGCGCCCATGTTGAAATCGTGCGTGGCCACCACGTTGAACACCGACAGGTCGTAATTGCGCCCGTAGGTGCGCTCGTCCCAGCGCATCGCGCGCACCAGCGCGTCCATGGCGTAATGGCATTGCTCGATGGCGTCGGCCTCGGCCCACAAATTCAGGGTGACGTCGCGGCCGTCGGCGGTGGTGTAAGGCTGGGTGATTTTTTCCAGCTTGCCGGCCACCAGCGCGAACAGGTAGGTCGGCTTGGGATGCGGGTCGACAAAGCGCACCCAATGGCGACCGTCGGGAAGCGAACCAGCGCCGTCGGGGTTGCCGCCGGCCAGCAGCACCGGAAAGCGCGTCTTGTCGGCGCGCAGGGTGACGGTGTAGCGCGATTGCACATCCGGGCGGTCGGGCATGAAGGTGATGCGGCGAAACCCCTGCGCCTCGCACTGGGTCAGCAAAAAACCGGTTTCGACCGGGCCAGACAGGTACAGGCCTTCCAGCGCGGTGTTGGCCGACGGATCCAGCTTGACGCGGGTTTCCAGCGTGTCGCCATCGGCCGCGCCGGGCACGGTCAGCGTGGTGCCGTCGTAACTGTAGTCGGCCGCTTCAAGCGCCTTGCCGTTGAGTGCGACCGACACCAGCTCCAGGCCCACGCCGTCCAGCGTCAACGGCTCGTCGGCGTCGCGGATCAGGTGCAATTTGGCCGCCACCTCGGTGTGCGTGATGCCCAGATCGAACGTCAGTTCGACGTTGTCCACGCGCCACGCGGGCGGGCGGTAATCGGCCAGACGAACGGAAGGGTGCTGATCGTTGTGACGAAGAAGCATGGCGGTGCCCATGAACCAAAAAGAAAAGGTATTCAGGCTAACATGGGATCGCTTTCCACTTTGCCAACGCCATGAGGGGTCGATGAGCCGTTACGCCATTCGTCACGAACATCTGGGTGCGTTTCCGGTGGTTGCGCTGATCGACACGGAAACCGGCACGGCCATTCGCGTGGCTCGCCGCGGCGCCACGTTGCTGGAATATCAGGTGCCGGTTGCCGGCCGCCTGTGCAACATCGTCGACAGCTACACCACCGCCGACGAGCTGGAGACGTATCACGGCTCGCGCTTTGCCGTGATGGCGCCCTTTGCCAACCGCGTGGCCGACGCGCGCTACCACTTTGCCGGCGTCGAACACGACCTTGCCCCGGACGCCGCGCCGGACGCGCGCACCATCATGCACGGCTTCGTGCGCGCGTCCGAGTTCGACCTGCTGTCAGTGGACACGGATGACACCGGCGCCTGCTTGCGCCTGGGCTGCCATGCACTGCTGGAACCGGTGCACGCCGGCTACCCGTTCAAGATCGATCTCGAAGTGGCCTTCACGCTGCACGCCTCCGGGCTGGACGTGACGGCCAGCCTGCGCAACATGGGCGACAGCGACGCGCCCTGCTTCTTCGGCTGGCACCCGTACCTGCGCCTGCGCGAGGACGGCATCGACGGCCTGGAGCTGAAACTGCCGGCGCAGCAGGCCATCGTCACCAACGACGCGTTGATTCCACTGCCTGGCGACGCCGCCTACCGTCCACTGGACGCCATGCCGGAACGCGATTTCCGCACCTGGCGCAAGCTGGACGGCTGCGTGCTCGACAGCGGCTTTGCCGCACCCAAACCGGACGCCGACGGCCGCATCCGCAGCCATCTGCGCGATCCGGAAACCGGCCTGTCGGTCGCCATGTGGCAAGAGCGCGGCGTCACCGTCGTGTACACCGCCGACACCCTGCGCGGCGCCGAAATCCGCCGCTCCATCGCGATCGAGCCCATGGAGGCGATGACCAACGCCTTCAACCGACCCGATTGCGCGGCCGCCATCACCCTGGCACCGGGCGCGGAGCGCACGTTCCACTGCGGGTTGGAGTTGAATTTACCGTGAAATGCATCAGGCCACCGCCGTGGAAAAGGCTCCGTCGGACCCAAGCCCCGTTTGCGCGCTCCTGCAAAAATGCGGCCGCGCGCGTAGGGTGGATAAGCGCAGCGCATCTACCAAAATGATTCGGGCAAGCGGCCAGGGCTGCCCATCGAATTCAAAAACCGGCTTGCGAAAATGCGCGGAACCTCATTGCCTTGGGTACCATGGACGTTCTTCCGGAAAGGATGGGACATGCAGGTGCTGACGCTGAAACATTTCGCGGGTTTGTTGAATCAGCGTTTCACCGTCGCCTTGGAACGCGAGGGTGAAACGGCATTTGTGCTGGTTCAAGCGCAACCCATGAATCAGCACGGGTTGCCGGTATCGGCGGAGCGCGCACCGTTTACCTTGTTGTTTCACCATGAAGCGGCGGTGTTGTTTCCGCAAAAGACTTACGCCATGAGTCATGCCGCGCTTGGCCAGTTCGGTATTTTTTTGGTGCCGGTGGCGCGCGATCGTGATGGTTTCTTGTATCAGGCGGTATTCAACTGACTGTCGCGCGGGGCGGAAAGCGCATGGCCAGATGGTGGCCGGTACGCACGCCGGCCTGAAACCCCAGGCGTTCGTACAGCGCGCGTGCGCGTTGGTTGTCAAGCTGGACATGCAGGCTCAGGCCGACACCGCGCGTGCTGGCCAGTGATTGCAGGTGGCCGATCAGGGCCGTGCCGACACCGCGGCCGCGTACGGACGCGAGTAAGCCAATGTCGATCAGGCACCAATCGTGCGCCTGCCGATCCAGATACAGGCGTCCGATGGCACGTACGGCTTGCTCAATGACGAGGAAATCCGCGCACGGGAAATACGTCGTGTAGTGGTGATGCTGCAGGACAAATTGTTGATCGAGAAAGGCCTGCTTCAGTGTAGGCAGCCAAGCAACGCCAGCCAGTTCGTCGGCACGCAGTTCGCCATACAAACGGCGCAAAAAGGGGATGTCAGCCACGGTGGCGTAGCGCCAAGTGATGGCTGCCGGGGGTGACGGTACGCGCAGTGCCTCTGCGGTCGACGTCGGCGCCAGCGCCGGAAAGCGCAAGTCGGACAGCGCCTCCATCACGGATGTGAAGGGTAGATCCCGGAAAGCGCAATACAGAAATTGAGCGCCAAAAACGGTTGCAGGTTGGTGTGCGGCTGGCTGCCACCACTGGGTCCGACGGCCCCACTGGCAAACGAGGTGTTGGCGCTGTCGGTGAACGCCGTGGTGTGGGTCGGTGCCACCAGCGCGTCACCGGACACTGGCGTGCCATGCGGGGTGGCGGTCTGATGTTCGTTGTACACGTTGGCCGCATGCATATGCGCAGGCATCTGGGCTTCGTCCAGAGTGACTTGCGTTGTGCCGAAGGTGTCGCCGACCGCACGCGGGCTCAAACCGGGACCCTGACCTTGCGCGCACGCCGCCCTGCCATGGAAATCGGGCAGAGCAAAGGTGGTCGTGCCGTTACCGCCGAACTGGGTTCCAAGCAGGGAAAACAGTGTAGTGTTCTGGCTGATCGGCAACAGTTGGCCTTGGCAGAACGCCCATCCCTGTGGCGCAAAATCGAAACCGAACAACTGGATTTCGCCAATAAACGGATCACTCATGGTGGATGTCCTTGTGGTCGATGCGTGTACTCAGGAACGGCTCGGGAAGATGCCGGCGGTGGCGATGCAAAAACGTACCGTGAGGGAGGGCATCTGGTTTTCGTGTGGCTGACTGGCGCCGGCGGCTGCGAGCATGTCGGGCGCGGTGGCGATGCCGGCGGCACCTTGAGTGTCGCTGGTGTAAATCGCATCACCGGCGACCTTGCCCAATTGGTTGTTTGCCGCCGGCACGGCTGCATTGGCATCGGCACTGGTGGCGGTGAAGGTGTGGCTGTGCGCCGGTATTTGCGTGGTCAGCAAGGTGACGCTTTCACTGCCGCCGATTTCGCCAAGTGGGCGTGGCGTCTGGCCGGGGCCTTGTCCCTGATGCAAGGGCACGCGTCCGCGCAGATCGGGCAGGGCAAAGTTGTTGACGCCATCGCCGCCATAAGTGGTGCCAATGAGCGAAAACAAGGCGGCGTTGTTGGCGATGCCAAGTAACTGGCCGTCGCAATCGGCCCAGCCAAGCGGGGCGAAGCTATAGGGCAAGAGGCGGATTTCGCCGATAAAGGGCGTGGTCATGCTCGATTCTCCGGGGACCAGTTCAGCTGCGTGACGGAAAGATGCCCTGCAGGGCGATGCAGAAATTCAGCACATTGAATGGCTGCATGTTGTCGTGTGGCTGGCTACCGCCGGTCACGGCGATGGTGCTGGCATTGAGCGGCACCGGGGACTGACCGGTCGGGGCATAGAGGTTTTCCGTGCCGCTGCCGCCAAACACGTTGCCGGCAGGGTTGCGGGTTGCACCGGCGGCCGTGCTGGCCTGGGCGTCATGCACATGCATGGGTAACTGGGAGGCGACCAAGGTGACGGTTTCGCTGCCGGCGGCGGCGCCTTGGGGAATATCGTTGCTGAAACCTAGCGGCGTGCGCCCGCGCAAATCGGGCAGCCCGAAAGTGGTGCGCCCATCCCCGCCATACATCGTGCCAAGCAGAGCAAACAGGGCCTGATTCTGTGCAATGGGCAGCAGTTGACCATCACAGGTGGCATAGCCACGGGGTGCAAAGTTGAATCCTGCGAGCATTATCTGGCCAAGGAACGGATCGGACACAGTCATCTCCCCCTCTGATTGGTATGGGTGGCATCAATGACATTCGCCCCCGGTTAATCAGTCTGGTGCATTTGCCGGCTACTTGACAAGCACATTATGCGCGGATCGAAATAACGTGAGTGCAAAGCCTTTTCTTTGTACACTGTCAACCGGTTGCCTCGACGGTCATTGGGCTGATCAGCGCAAAGAGCGCAGGCAATCCGGGGAGCGATGGATATTCCAGTTTCATCGCGACAGCTGAAGATGGTCGCGACTCGTCTGCCGTCATACACGGCAGGCGCCATCGTGATGCCGCCAGTCAGCGGCATGACTAGTGTCAGGGGGAAGGAACAATGCAAAACATCAACGGGTATCGTGCCGCGAGCCAGAAGCGTCGGCGTCCGGGTCGTTCACCGCGGCATCTGGTGACGTGGCTGTTGCTGGTTTTGCTGGCCTTGCTGTTGTCTCCACCAGCCTTGGCGACGTCCACGCCTGGCCAACCGTCCACTGAATGCGGTCCGAACCTTTCCTGGCCCGATGCCAACTCCACGCCGTCGACCACGCCGATGGCCTCCGGCGGCACGATCGTGGTGGATCTGTCCGCCTGCGACCCCACCGATTTCGGTCTTGCCGGTATCTATACCCAGCCCAGCCACGGCACGGCCACATTCGATGATTACAACACCATCACGTACACCAACAATGGTGATGGCGCGACCACCGACACCCTGGTGTTTGGTGACGAGGATGCCGGCATCGTCAGCGTGACCATCCACATCGCCGCGGCCACCGCGACGATCTCGGTGTCGCCCGTGACCTTGCCAACGCCGACCGATGGCGTCCCCTACAGCCAGACCCTTTCGGCCACCGGCGGTACGGAACCCTACAGCTATTCGATTGCCAGCGGTGCCCTGCCATTGGGGCTTGCCTTGAGCGGTGACACCATTACTGGCACACCGAGCACCGCGGCCAATTACACGGTGGGTATCAAGGTCACCGACAGCACCGGCACCAGCACGATCAAGAGCTATTCGGGCACCATTCCCCAGCCGCACCCGGCCATCACCACCAGCCTGCCCGACCCGGTGCGCGGCGTTTACTACTCGCAGCAATTGCAAACCAGTGGTGGTTTGGCACCCTTCCAATACTCGTTTGACTCGGGATCTGGCCCCTTGCCTGCCGGGCTGACATTGTCGCCGAGTGGCCTCATCAGTGGCACTCCCACCGCCAGCGGTTCGTCCACGTTCCGCATTCAAACCCTGGACAGCAGCAGTGGCGTGCCGATTTATGGCGGACCGTATGCCGGCGTGAAAAGCTTCACAATCACGGTCCAGAACCCGCCGCCGTTGACACTCGGTCCGGCCAGCCTGAGTGCCGCGCAGGCGGGCGCGGCCTACAACCAGACCGTCACCGCCTCCGGCGGCGTCGCGCCCTACAGCTATGCGATCACGACCGGTGCCTTGCCGGCGGGGCTGACGCTCGATGCCTCGACCGGCGCCATCACCGGCACACCAACGGCGGTTGGCACGTTCAACTTCACCATCCAGGCGACCGACTCCAACAGCACCGGTGCCGTGACCGGCGCCAAGACCTACACCCTCACCGTGGCCGCGCCGACCATCAGTGTTGCGCCGGCGACCTTGCCCGATGGCACCACTGGCACCGCTTACAGCCAGACCCTGAGTGCCAGCGGCGGCACCGGCAGCTACACCTTCAGCGTCACGGCCGGCAGATTGCCTTCTGGCGTGTCCTTGAGTGCCGGCGGCCTGCTGTCCGGTACCCCATCGGATGCCGGCGATTTCAGCTTCACCGTCGGCGCCACCGACCAGACCACCGGCAGCGGCGCGCCGTTCAGCGGTTCGCGCGCCTACACCTTGCATGTCGCTTCGGGCGCGCCGACCATTACCACCGCCAGCCTGCCGGCCGGCACCGTGGCCAGCACCTACAGCACCACCATCAAGGCCACCGGCGGCACCCCGGGTTACACCTTCAACGTGACCGGCGGCAGCTTGCCGGCGGGCCTCAGTCTGGCCAGCAATGGCAGCTTGTCGGGCACGCCGAGCGAGGCGGGAACCTTCCAGATCGTCGTTGAGGTGACCGATGCCAACAGCCAGGCCGCATCGCGGGGCTTGTCGCTGACCATCGCCGCGCCGACCGTCACTTTGAGCCCGGCGAGTCTGCCGGAACCGGTACTCAACGTGCCCTACAACCAGAGCGTTTCGGCTGCCGGCGGCGTCGCGCCGTACACCTACGCGATCAGTGCCGGCAGTTTGCCGGCTGGTCTGAGCTTCGATACCGCAACCGGCGTCATCAGCGGTGCGCCAACGACTGCCGGCGCCTACAGCTTCACCATCCAGGCGACCGGCAGCGCGACCGGTACCGGCGCCCCGTTCAGCGCCTCGCAAACCTACAGCGGCACCGTTTCGGCGCCGACCATCACGCTCAGCCCGACCACATTGCCGGCGGCCACGGCCGGTGTGGCGGTGAGCCAAGTCATCAGCGCCAATGGTGGCATGGGGTCGTACAGCTATACGCTCAGCGTCGGCAGTCTGCCGGCCGGCGTCACGCTGTCCGGCACCGGCACCTTGAGTGGCACGCCGACGGCGGTCGGCAGCTTCAGCTTCACGGTGCAGGCGACCGATGCCAACGGCAATACCGGCAGTCAGGCGTACACGTGGACGGTCAATCCGCCGGCCCTGAGCTTGTCCCCGGCCGATGGCAGCACCTTCAATGCCACTTATGGTCAGACTTTCTCGCAAACCTTCACCGCCAGTGGTGGCAACGCGCCATACACCTACTTTGCCATCGGCGCGCTGCCGACGGGCTTGGTCTGGCACGCGTCCACGCAAACGATCTCGGGCACGCCCACCGTGTCCGGCAGCTTCCCGGTACAGATTCAAGTGGCCGACAGCAGCACGGGTACTGGCGCGCCGTTCCATGCGTCGTACAACTACGTCATCCAGATTGTCGGGCCGATCATCACCCTGACCCCGGCAAGCCTTGCCGACGGCACTGTGGGCAGCGCCTACAGCCAGACCTTGATCGCCACGGGCGGCGTGGGGCCATACACGTTCGCGATCACCGGTGGCGGTTTGCCGGCCGGCCTCACGCTGGACCAGGACGGCAGCCTGAGCGGAACCCCGACGGCCGCCGGCAGCTTCCCGGTCACGGTCACCGCCACCGACGCCCATGGCCAGACCGGCGCACAGGTTTACACCCTCACGATCGGCGCGCCGACGGTGGTCCTGAGCCCGGCCACCTTGCCGGCGCCGGTGTTGAATGTGGCCTACAACCACCGTGTCAGCGCCACAGGCGGCATTGCGCCGTACACCTACGCGATCAGCGCCGGCAGTTTGCCGGCCGGTTTGAACTTCGATACCGCCACCGGCGCCATCAGCGGTGCGCCAACGACCGCTGGCGCCTACAGCTTCACGGTCAAGGCCACTGACAGTTCCACCGGTACCGGTGCGCCATTCAGTGCTTCGCAAACCTACAGTGGCACCATTTCGGCGCCGACCATCACGCTCAGCCCGACCACATTGGCACCGGCCACGGTCGGTGCGGCCACCAGTCAGACCATCACGGCCGCAGGCGGCGCCGGGGCGTACACCTACGCGATCAGCGCCGGCAACCTGCCGGCCGGCGTCCATCTGGAGTCATCGGGCCATCTGAGCGGCACACCGACAGCTGCCGGCACCTTCACGTTCACCGTGCGGGCCACGGATGCCAACACCAACACCGGCACCCAGGCTTACACGTGGACGGTCAATGCGCCAGCTTTGACCTTGACGCCGACAGCCGGCACCTTGAACGCCGACTACAACCAGACGTACACGCAGACCTTCGCGGCCGGCGGCGGCACCGGGCCGTACGTCTACACCTTGACCGGCGCTTTGCCGGCCGGCATGAATTTCGATGCCGCCACCGGCGTACTGTCGGGCACCGCCACGCAAACCGGCAGCTTCCCGATCACGGTCAAGGCGGTCGACAGCACCACCGGTACCGGCCCGTTCAACGTGTCGCGCAACTACACCCTGACGGTGGCGGCGCCGACCATCAGCCTGACGCCGGCGAGCCTCCCCGGTGGTGCGGTGGCCAGTGCCTACAACGCCAGTCTCGACGCCAGCGGTGGCGTGGGGCCGTACACCTATGCGGTCAGTTCCGGCGCCCTGCCGGCCGGCGTCCATCTGCAGCCGTCGGGCCATCTGACCGGCACGCCGACGGCGGCCGGGACTTTCCAGCTCACCGTCACTGCCACCGACGCCCACAGCCAGACCGGCAGCCACAACTACACGCTGCAGGTGTCCGGCCCGACCTTGAGCCTGGCACCGGGCACGTTGCCGGCGGCCACGGCGGAAAGCGCCTACAACCAGCCGCTTGCCGCCAGTGGTGGCACGGCGCCGTACAGCTACGCGATCACCGCCGGCAACCTGCCGACCGGGGTGAGCCTCGACGCCGCCACCGGCGTGATGTCCGGCACGCCCACCGTGGCCGGCAGCTTCCCGGTCACGATTACGGCGACCGACAGCAGCAGCGGTGCCGGTGCTCCGTTCAGCGTGGCGCACAACTACACGTTGACGGTCGCCGGCGTCACCATCGCGTTGACGCCGACCCACTTGCCGGCGATGCAGGCCGGCGTGGCCTACAGCCAGCAGCTCACGGCTTCCGGCGGTGATGGCCATTACACCTTCACCGTGAGCGCCGGCAGCTTGCCAAGCGGGTTGACGTTGTCTTCGGCCGGCCTGCTGTCGGGTACGCCAAGCACCGCAGGACCCGCCAGCTTCACCGTGACCGCCACCGACAGCCTCAACTTCAGCGGCGCGCAGGCCTATGCCGTCACCGTGGGTCAGCCTGTGCCAGTGGCTGCCGACGACAGCGTCAGCACGCCGGCCAACCAGGCGGTGACGATCAATGTGACGGCCAATGACAGCGGTCCGTTCACCAGCGTCACGGTGGCTACCCCGCCGACGCATGGCAGCACCACCGTCAACGGCCTCAAGGTGGTCTACACGCCGACGCACGATTACTACGGCAACGACAGCTTCACCTACACCGTCACCGGCCCCGGCGGCACGTCTGCGGCGGCGACGGTGAAGATCAAGGTCACGCCGTTGGCCGTGCCGGTGGCCACGGCACAAAAGGCCAGCGTATTGGCGGGCAAGACGGTGACGTTCGATGCCACGCAAGGCGCCAGCGGCGGACCGTTCACCGTGGCGGCGGTCACGGCCGCGCCAGCGTTTGGCACGGCCACCGCCAGCGGTACGACGATCAGCTACACGGCGCCGGTCGATGCGTCCGGCAAGGTGACGTTCGAGTACACGCTGTCCAACCACTTCGGCACGTCAAAGCCGGTGCGCGTGACGGTCACGGTCAATCCGATGCCGGTGGCGCCATCGCTGACGGCCAAGGTGTTGGCTGGCACTTCCGTGCAGGTGGACTTGACCGACAAGGCGCACGGCGGGCCGTTCACCGGTGCCACGGTGGTGTCGATCAAACCGACGGCGGCCGGTACCGCCAGCATCAAGGCGGCCAACGGCGGCTATACGTTGTCTTTCCGTGCCGCCGGCAACTTCAGCGGCCAGGCGCACCTGACCTACACCTTGTCCAACGCCTGGGCGACCTCCGCGCCCGGCACCATCGACATTACCGTGACCGCGCGTCCTGATCCTTCCAAGGATCCGGAAGTGCTGGGCATCCTGGTGGCGCAAGCCAACGCGGCACGGCGTCTGGCACGCGGCCAGATCGACAATTTCCAGCAGCGTCTGGAAAGCCTCAACGACGGTGGTGGCGATCATGCCAGTTTCAGCAACGGCCTGAGCCTGAGCGTGACTGACGCCTTCCGCCCGCTTGAGCGCAATCAGCAGCACATGGACAACATGCAGCGTACGGGTGACGGCCCGTCGGCCAATTCCAATTGGTTTGACGCCTACCTCGACCATCGGGCACCGCGTCAGCCCCGAACCGGTGCAAAGCAAGGCGAGCAGCATCGCCTGCCGGGGGCCTGGTCGATCTGGACCAGCGGCGCGGTGGCCTTTGGCCACAACACGCCGGGGACGGATGTCGGCGGGCTGGACTTCACCACTTCGGGCATCACGCTCGGTGCCGACCGGAAGCTGGGCAAGGCGTTCGCCTTCGGCGGCGGCATCGGCTACGGCCACGACCTGACCGATGTCGGCCACAACGGCAGTCGCAGCAAGGCCGACAGCTACAACGTGGGCGTGTACGCCAGCTATCACCCGCACGGCCATTTCTACGTCGACGGACTGGCCGGCTACCAGTGGCTGTCGTTCACCTCGCGTCGCTACCTCACGGCCAACGGCGGTCGGGTTTACGGCAAGCGTGATGGCAAGCAGTGGTTCGGGTCGGTCTCGGCCGGTTACGAACACCGCGCCAAATCGTTGCTGCTGGTGCCCTACGTCCGGCTGGATGCGGCACACGCCCGACTCGATGGCTACACCGAACGGGGCGATGACGTTTACGCGCTGACCTATGGCGAGCAAACGGTGAACACCACCACCGGCAGTGTGGGCTTGCGTCTGCAATGGTCGATCAAGCGCGACTACGGCATCTGGGCACCCAGCCTGCGTGTGGAATACCAACACGATTTCCAGGGTTCGAGCACGGTGGCGCTGCGTTATGCCGACTTGCTGCAAGGCCCGGTGTATCAGGCCGAGGTACCGCAGCTGGCGAACAACCATGCACTGCTGGGTGCTGGCGTGGGCTTGCAGACGTTGAAGGGCTGGTCGCTGCGATTTACCTACCGCAACCTCATCGACAGCACCTCGCATGCCAACCAGTCCGTGTTGCTGCATGCCAGCAAATCGTTCCCTTGATAGGCAGAGCAAGTGAAGACAAAAAGAGCCGCTTTTGCGGCTCTTTTTGTGTCCAGGGGTACGGCTTGTCGTGCCGGGCCATGCGAAAAAACCACGCAGTTGATCAATCGACCTCAGTGCTCGGGCAGCGTACCTTTGCGCCGCTTGCCGACGCCGCTGACCACCAGCAGCCCGGCGACGATCAGCACGATGCCGACCGTCTCGCTGCCGTCCGGGCGCTCGGCCAGAATGGCCCAAGCCATCAGCACCACCGTCACCGGCACGGCCAGGCTGGCCATTCCGGCCACGGATGTGGGCAGATTCTTGACCACGAACAGCCACAGCAACCAGCCCAGGCTGGACGCCAGCAACACCGAATACAGCAGTCCCAGAATGAACGGCGATGTCCAGGCGATGGCGCGTTCGGGCAGGATCAGGGCGATGATGCCCAGCGCGACGGCGCCAAACAGCATCTGCCACGTGGTGAACGACAGCGGCGACGGCGCGTGCAGCTGGAACATGCGCTTGCTCAGCACCGTGCCCAACGCCCACGACACGCCGCCGGCCACGGCCAGCAACGCGCTTTTCAGGCTGCCCAGGCCTTGCCACGGCTCCATCACGCAGATCAGGCCGCCCGCGGCCAACGCCAGTGCCAGCCATTGCCGCGGCCCGAGTCGTTCCTTGAGCATCCACCAGGCCAGCAGCACGGCCCAGAACGGCATCGTGTACGCCAGCAGCGACACCTTGCCGGCGCCGCCGGCCACCAGCGCACCTTGCGAAAACGCCTGGAACGCGGTGGTCTGGCACAGGCCCACGGCAATGGTCAGCTTCAGCGGCGTAGGCTTGAGCGACTCGCGCCGCACCGCCAGCAGCAACAGCAGCACCAGCGCGCCGCCGCCGTAGCGCAGGGCCGAAAACTCGACCGGCCCGGAAAAGCGCATCACTTGTTTCATCACCACCCAGCTGTAGGCCCAGATCAGCGTCAGCACGATCAGGGCGATGAGGGCGGTCTTGCGGTTGGCGACAGGGTTCATGGCGATGCGGGGACGGGGCAACGGCGCATCATGGCACTTCGGGGCGGACGCCGGCGAGTGCTAAATTGGCGCTTTGACTTGTGAAAACCACGCCATGACCCGTTGCGCCTGGGCCGAAACCGGTCACGCGCTGATGCGCACCTACCACGACACCGAATGGGGCGTGCCGCTGCACGACGAGCGCGCGCTGTTCGAATTTTTGTGCCTGGAAGGCATGCAGGCGGGTTTGAGCTGGCGCACCGTGCTGGACAAGCGCGCGCGTTACCGCGAAGTGTTTTTCCATTTCGACGTCGAGCGCGTGGCGGCCATGACCGATGCCGAACTGGAAACGCGCATGACCGATCCGGGCATCATCCGCAACCGCCGCAAGATCTGGGCCATGCGCGACAACGCGCGCGCGGTGCTCGACGTCATCAAGGCCGATGGCAGTCTGGACGGCTATTTGTGGTCGTTCGTGATGGGCAAGCCGGTCATCAACCACTGGGAAAAACCAGGTGACGTGCCGGCCACCACGGCGTTGAGCGACCGCATGAGCCGCGACATGAAAAAGCGCGGCTTCAAGTTTGTCGGCTCGACCGTGTGTTACGCGCACATGCAGGCCACCGGCATGGTCAACGACCATCTGGTCGGCTGCTTCCGGCATGACGCGTGTGTTGTTCCGGGCTGACAGGGCGTATGTTGGCGCGACGGCCGCAGGGCTTTCGGGGAGAGTTGTCGCATGAACCATCATTGGCTTGCCGCGGGCATGGGCGCGGCGTTGCTGGCCCTGGCCAGTCCGGCGTTGTTGGCGCAGGCCACGTCGGGCAAGAAGATCACCTTCACCATGACCACGACAGTGCACACGCAAGGCCTGACCTTGCCCGCGCGCACCACCACGCGCGAGGTGTGCATGGCCAGCCAGGATATCGATCCGCGCCGGTTGATCGAAGCCAACCTCAAGGGCGATTGCAAGCTCGACGATTACACCCGCAAGGGCCTGACCACCACCTGGCGCGTGCATTGCACGCAGCCGGCGAAAGTCGATGGCACGGGCAAGCTGGTGGCTTCGGCCGACGGCGGTTTTACCGGGACGCAGCAGTTCGACGTCGCGATGGCCGGGCGCAGCATGAGCACGACCACCACCTACACCGGCGTGCCGCATGGAACATGCGCCTATCATCCGGCCGGGCATGGCTGAGCAGGTGTTGTAGGAGCCCGCCTGCGGGCGAAAGGGTCTTGCCACGAACCAACATCAGGCCATCGCGCGCAAGCGCGCTCCTACGGGTAATGGCGTTTCAGGGGGCGGGCGGGAAATGCACTTTCTGCACGCCCAGCGGGATGCGCGGCAGGTAACCGGGTGGCGGGCCCCAGGCGTGGCCTTCGACGATTTCGCAGGTGGCCGGAATGCGGCCGTCCACGCGCAGGGTTTCGTACGCGGCCAGCATCTGGCGATAGCGCGCGCGGCCCATGAGGCCACGTGGACGGGTCGCGTCGGCGCTGGTGGCGCCCAGGCCCTTGAGGTCGCGCAGCACGCCTTCGGGCGTCTCGTAGGTGAGCGTGATGCGCGACACGTCCAGCACCGGATCGCGCAGGCCGGCCGCGATCATCTCGTCGCCGATGTCGTGCATGTCGATGAATGGCGCCACATGCGGCGTGTCGCCGTCGTGCGCGAACGCGGCGCGCAATTCCTTGAGCGTGTCCGGGCCCAACGTGGAAAACACCAGAAAGCCGCCGGGCGCGAGCACGCGCTGCATTTCGGCAAACAGTGCGGCCAGGTCCGTGCACCACTGAAAACACAGGTTGGAATGCACGATGTCGAAGCTGTGATCGGCAAACGGCAGGCGCGTGGCGGTGCCTGCCACGCGCGCGAACGGCTTGAGCAGGCGGCTGTGCCGGCGCGCCAGGCGCAGCATCGGCAGTGTCATGTCCAGCGCGACGACGTCGGCCTTGGGGTAGCGCTTCTTGAGCTTGGCCGTGCCCTCGCCGGTGCCGGCGCCGACGTCGAGGATGCGTTTGGGCTGGTCGAGATAAAACACCAGCCGCGCCAGCAGTTCGTCCTGCACTTCGCGCTGCACGACGGCATGGGCTTCGTAGGTGGCGGCGGCGCGGGCAAACGCGTGGCGCACCTGGCGGGTGTCGAGGGTGAAATCGTTCATGCCTGTTTCCGCGTGGCGCTGGCGTCAAAAAGCGGCTGCAGTGCCGCCATGACCTGATCGACGAAGCCGATGAACGGCGCATGGCCGGCGTGTTCAACGCGCGTGAAGCTGCCGCCGGCGGCTTGCGCGGCCCATTGCATGCCCTGCCACGGGATCAGGCGATCGCGCGCGCCGGCGATCCACGCGCTGGGCTGCGTGAGTGAACCCAGACGCGCGCGCAGGTCGGTGTCGTGCAACGCGGCCAGACCTTCGCGCAGCACGCGCGGATCGGGCTTGCCGCGGGCGAACACGTCCTCGCGCAAACGCTTCATCTGCGCGCGCGCGTTGTCGCTGCCCATGGCTTCAAGCGCCAGAAAGCGGTCCAGGGTTTCGTGGTATTGCGTGTCCAGCTCGTTGCCGAAGCTTTTGAACACGTCCATCGGCATGCCGAACGGCCAGTCCGGCTGCCGCACGAAACACGGCGAGCTGCAGATCATGGCCAGCGCCTGCACCTGGTCGGCATGCTCCAGCGCGCCGCTCAGCGCGACCAGCCCGCCCAGCGACCAGCCCAGCCAGATGGCCGGCGGCGTGGCCTGCGCCACGGCCTGCGCGCAAATGGCCGGGTCCAGCGACACGTCGCAATCGTGCGAATAGCCGTGGCCGGGCAGGTCGACCACATGCACGGTGGCGCGCTCGGCCAGCCGGGCGGTCAGCGGCGCAAACACGCCGCCGTGCATGGCCCAGCCGTGCAGCAGCACGATGTGGGTGTCGCCGTGGCCTTCGGTTTGGATGTAAAGCTTGGACATAAGCGGCCTATTGTACGGTCTGGGCCGCACCGGTACCCGATCCGGATCAAGTCGCCCCGTCGACCAAAGCGCAGGCTGGCGTCAACCAGCCGGTGCCGGCTGCAGGATGTCGGCATGCACGGTGTTGCCGTGTTCGGTCACGTCCAAGGGTGTGATGTCCAGCCGGCGCAGCAGTTCGCGGTCGTGCGCCACGTCCGGGTTGCCGGTGGTGAGCAGCTTGTCGCCCAGGAAGATCGAGTTGGCGCCGGCGAAAAAGCACAGCGCCTGCACCGCGTCGTCCATCTCGCGGCGGCCGGCCGACAGGCGCACGAAGGTATCCGGCATGACGATGCGGGCCACGGCGATGGTGCGCACGAATTCGAACGGATCCAGTTTGGGCGTGCCGTGCAACGGCGTGCCCGGCACCTGCACCAGCTGGTTGATCGGCACCGATTGCGGCACTTCGGGCAGGTTGGCCAGGGTTTCCAGCAAGCCGGCGCGCTCGTCGCGCGTTTCGTCCATGCCGACGATGCCGCCGCAACAGGTCTTGAGGCCGGCGCCGCGGATGCGTCCGAGGGTGTCCAGGCGATCCTGGTATTCGCGCGTGTGGATGATGTCGGCGTAGGCCTCGGGCGCGGTGTCGAGGTTGTGGTTGTAGTAGTCCAGCCCGGCCTCGCGCAGGGCTTGCGCCTGGCCGTCTTCCAGCATGCCCAGCGTGGCGCAGGTTTCCAGGCCCAGGTCTTTCACCGCGCGCACGATGGCGGCCACCTTGGGGATGTCGCGGTTTTTTGGCCCGCGCCACGCCGCGCCCATGCAAAAGCGGCTGGCGCCGGCGGCCTTGGCCGCACGCGCCTGCGCCACCACGTCGTCAATCGCCAGCAATTTCTGTGCTTTCACGCCGGTGTGATAACGCTGCGCCTGCGGGCAGTACGCGCAGTCTTCCGGGCAGCCGCCGGTCTTGATCGACAGCAGCGTCGACAGTTGCACGGCGTTGCGTGGATGGTGCGCGACATGCACGGCGTGGGCGCGCGCGATCAGGTCGTTGAATGGCACGTCGAACAAGGCGCGCACGTCGGCGCGCGACCAGCGCAGGGAAGCGTTGTGGGCCATGAGGCCTCCACATGGGAACCGGCGGCGAGTGTCGATGGGCACCGAGCCAATGTCAACTTCGCAAATATTTCATGGTTGACGTACGCCAGGATGACAGGCGCCGTCCGATCCCGCCGACAGCACGCCACCTTGCGTTCATCGGAAGCTCAAGCCATGGATCGAGCCCGGCTTGCGCGTTGGATCAGCCATCTGCCACTGACGGTTTCGCGCTGCCTGATGTGCGGCGCGCCGGGCACGCACGGCCTGGATTTGTGCCCCGGTTGCCTGGCCGAATTGCCACGCAACACCGTCTGCTGCACGCATTGTGCCCTGCCCATGGCCGAACCCGGCCGCCTGTGTGGCCGTTGCCAGATCAAGCCGCCACCATGGCAAGCCGTGTGCGTGCCGTTTCGTTACGCATGGCCGCTGGATCATCTGGCCGCGCGCTACAAGTTTGCGGCCCAGCTGGCATCCGGACGCAGCCTGGCCGCGCTGTGGCACACCGCGGCCCAGCCCGAACGCCCGGCAGCCATCATTCCGGTGCCGCTGCACCACGTGCGCCTGCGCCAGCGTGGCTACGACCAGGCGCTGGAGCTGGCACGCGTCATCTCACGCGACCTGCACGTGCCCTTGCGCACGGACATTTTGTGGCGACGACGTGCCACGACGGCGCAATCCACGCTGGATGCCGCCGCGCGGCGGCGCAACGTGCGCGACGCCTTCACCGTGCGCAACGCTGCGGCACTGCCCGCCCATGTGGCCGTGTTCGACGACGTCATGACCACCGGCACCACGCTGGCCGAATGCACGCGCGTGTTGCAACGTGCCGGTGTGGCGCGGGTGGATGTGTGGGCCTTGGCGCGCGTGCCGGCACCTGGACAGGCAGCCGTGTCACGCCGCCAGTCGCCTCACTCGGCGTAGGAGCCGGCCTGCCGGCGAGCAGGCTGCAAAGCTTGCGGGTTTCTCGCCGGATCCATCGCGCGCAGGCGCGCTCCTACGGAACAGACGGGGCTTGGCGAGGCTTTGTGGGAGCCGGCCTGCCGGCGAGCGGGCTGCAAGGCTTGCGGGTTTCTCGCCGGATCCATCGCGCGCAGGCGCGCTCCTACGAAACAGACAGGGCTTGGTGAAGGCTTTGTGGGTGCCCGCCTGCGGGCGAGCGGGCCTTGCCTTGTATCAGCACAAGCCGCCGTTGACCGACAGCACTTGGCGCGTGATGTAGCCGGCATTGTTGCCGAGCAAAAACGCCACCAGCGCGGCGACTTCCTCGGGCTGGCCGGCGCGGCCCATGGGCACGTGCTTGAGGATTTCATCGACCGGCGCGTGCTCGATCATCGGTGTTTCGATCAGCCCCGGCGCGACGCAATTGACGGTGATGCGACGGCTGGCCAGTTCGACGGCCAGCGCCTTGCTGGCGCCGATCAAACCGGCCTTGGCGGCGCTGTAATGGCTTTGCCCGCGGTTGCCGATGAGGCCGGCGGCCGAGGCGATGGTGACGATGCGGCCGCCGCGGCGCTGGCGGATCAGCGGCATCAGCAGCGGATGCAACACGTTGTAGAAGCCGTGCAGGTGGCTGTCGACAACGCCGTCCCAGGCTTCGCCGGTGAGGGCGGCAAAGGTGTTGTCGGCGCTGAAGCCGGCGTTGAGCACGATGCCCCAATAGGGCCCGTGCGCGGCGATTTCCGCTTCCAGCGCGGTGCGCGCGGCCTCGCGGTCGGCCACGTCGAAACCGAGGATATCGGCACTGCCGCCGGCTTGCGCGATAGCGTCGGCCAACTCACGCGCAGCCTGCTCGTTGGAGCGGTAATGCAGCGTCAGCGCAAAGCCGTCGGCCGCCAGCGCGCGCGCGATGGCGCTGCCGATGCCGCCGCTGGCGCCGGTGACAAGAACGCGGCGTGGATCGCTCATGGCAACACCTCCTGTTCGACGATGATGACGGTGGCCGTGGCCAGCACGCGGCCGGCCTGTTCGATGCGGCAATCGCACGCGGCCATGCCGCCGCCGTTGTGGCCGAAGCTGCGTTCGATATGGACGTCCAAACGCGCGCCTTCGGCAAACCAGGCCACGCGACCGTCGTAATGGCGCGTGCCCAGCAGCATGCCCTGACGCGGGCGCGTGTCGTCGTGCGCGCGTGCTTCCAGCGCACCATGCGCGGCAATGACCTGCGCCATCATTTCGATGCCGACCCATGCCGGCACGCCATGCCCGTTTTCGAAATACGCGTGCGCCGGCGTGATCGTGACGGTGGCCGTGGTGGTGCTGTCCGTGTGCGCGCTGACCGCGTCGACGAGGATGGCGCGGCCGGTGTGCGGCAACAGTTCGGCGATGGGTGGGAACGCACGGCTCATCGCGTGGCTCCCAGCGGCGTCAATTGCAGCGTCAGATGCGCCGGCGGAATCGCCATGGTCAGGCGCGCGCGCGCCAGCTCGCCGCCATGCTGTGTGATGCGCGCCACCACGCGGCCACGTTCGGTCAGCGTGCGCGTTTGCGTGTCGCCGGTGTGCGCGACGGTGAGCGTCATGCCGTGCAATTGCGCGCGCAGGGCGGCCGGATCAGCCAGCGCGGTTTCCAGCATGGCGACCATCAAGCGGGGGTGCATTTTCGGCAGCGGCGGTTCGCTGGTCACGTTTTTGCCGTCCCAGACGACCGTGAAAAGATGCGTGCCGAACAGACTGGCGCCGGCCAGACGCAAGGCGTGCGGCGTCACTTCGAGGCGGCCCAGAAACGTCTGGCTGCCACTCGGTTGCGTAATCTTGACCAGATGCTGCGCGGACACTTTTGGCAACTGCGCGGGCGGCAGCGGACACAACGCGCCGGCCGGGCCGATGGCGATGCAATCGGCCGGCAGGCGCGGCGCACTGGCGCAGGCGGACAGCGCCATGGCCAGCGTCAGGCCGGCAAGCAGGCGGAATGTTTTCATGCGGCGTCCTCCGTGGCCGTGGGCGGCAGCGACAGCGGCGTCACCAGATAGCTGGCTGCGATGCCGATGCCGGTGGCCAGGCCGAACGCATGCAGCGCCGGAATGGCGCTGGCGGCCAGCAGGCCGAAGCCGAGCAGCGTGGTCAGCGCCGACAGCGTCACCGACAGCGCGGCCGAGCGTTCGCGCGCGCCGACTTCACGCAAAAACACGGCATAGTCGCGGCCCAGGCCCAAAATCAAGATCAGCGCGACCACCGAAAACACGTTCAGCGGCACGCCCAGCCAGCCCAGCGCGCCCAGCGTCACGGCCAGTGCCAGCAGCGGCGGATACAGCATGCGCACGGCTTCGCGCGCGCCATAGCGCCACACGAGGATCAGGCTGATCAGCAGATAGCCGATGACGACCAGCCACGTCGCGCGCACGCGAATGGTGCCGAAGGTGTCGTTGATGCGCGTCAACGGCTGGATGTAGCGCACGCCGGCCTGACCGTCGGCGGCCGCGGCGAGCGCGGCGTCGGGCAACGCGCGGGTGCCGAATACGGTCGCCATCAGCGCCACGCCGTGCGGCGTGGGCAGCACGAATTTTTGCAACGCCGGCACGGCCTTCAGCAGTTGCGCGGCCGTCAGCGGTTGCTTGTCGGCGTTTTGCCAGGCCGTTTCCACGTGATCGGCCAGCGCGGCCGGCAGGCCCGTGGCCGTGAACGCGGCGCGCAGGGCGGCCGGTTGCGCGAACAGTTTTTGCCAGGTTGCCAGGCTGCGTTGCTGCGCCGCGGGCGGCGGCACGAAGCGCGACAGGCCCAGCGGCGTCGATTGCGGCAAGCGCGTCTTCACCCGGTCGAGCAATGCGGCTTCGCGCGCCAGCGCCTGCGCCATCGAATCGCCTTCGACGAGGTAAAAACCGGTCGCCGGAAAGCGGCCCAGCGTGGTGCGGATGGCGCTGTCGGTGGTCACCAATGACGCTGGAAAATGCGACAGCGCGCGCACGTCGTCATGCGTGCGCAATTGCCACCAGCCCGGCGCGGCCAGCAGCAGCACGATCAACGGCAGCAGGTAACGCCAGCGCGACGGGCGGCTGGCGCGCGCGATGAAACGTTGCGGCCAGTCGGTCAGTCGGTTGGGCGGCACGTGCGCGGTGCGCGTCAGCGTGACCGGGAAAATCAAGGCCACCACGACGGCGGCTTCCAGCAATCCGGCGACCGAAAACACGGCCATCTGCATCAGCGCCGGAAAGCCCGTCAAGGCCAGGAACGCAAACGCCAGCACGCCGGTGGCCAGTCCCACGGCAAGACCCGCGCGAACCTTGCCGAACACGGCGCGCGGCGCGCTGGTGCCGAACCAGTATTCCGAGAAATACAAAAACGCGTAGTCGATGGCGATGCCCAGCAGCGTGGTGCCGAACACCAGCGTCAAAATGTGGATCGAGCCGAAGATGGCGATCACGGCGGCGCTGGCGGCGGCCACGCTGGCGCCCAGCTGCAAAAAGCCCAGCACGTGCGGCGCCAGCGAGCGGTACACCAGCGCGATCAGCAGCATGATCAGCAAGGTGGAGGTGACCGACAGCCAGATGCTTTCGCCGCGTGCCTGCAAGCGCGCGGCGTTGGAAAACAGCGCCGCGCCGGTCGCACGGAATTGGCATTGCGTGCACGATTTGGCAACGGCGGCGCGCGCGATGAGCACGGCCTGTGCCGCGCGTGCCGAACCGCCGGCACCGAACGCCGCCTCGGGCAATTGCAGGCGCAGCAGGAACACGCGCCGATCGCCGCGCTGGGCCGAAAGCAGCTTGCCGTCGGGCAAAAAGTCGGGATACGGGCGCGGCAGATGCGTGATGAAGCGGCCGACGTAGCCGCCCGGATCGTTGCCCAGCCCGACCATGCCGGCGGGACTGGCCAGCGCCACGGCCACGGCTTGCGCCAGCGTCGTCGCACCGTGTCGCGCAAGTTTTCCAGACTCGCCGGCATCCAGCAGCGCAAAGCCGTGGTGGCGATACAGCGCCAGCGCCGCGCCGATGTCCGTGCCGTTGGCGCTGTCTTGCAGGCCGGCCTTGAGCAATGCCCGGTGCGCGACCTGCGCGGCCGTGCGCGTGGCGGCGTCATCCGGTCCGCTCACCAGCGCCAGAAGCTGCTGGCTGAACGCGTCGCGGCTGCGGGATGTGGCGGCGTCGAGCGCCGGATCGGCATGCTGGTTGGGCAGCAAGGCCAGCACGTTGGTCTCGATCGGCGAGCCGCCGCCCGCGCGCCAGATCGCCAGCGCGCACAACGCGGCCAGCGTGACCAACCACAGCGCCCAGCGCCCCGGCGCGCGCTTGCCCACTACTTGGAACCGGTGCCGGCAAGCGGCGTGAAGCGGATGTCCATGCGGCCGCCGGAGGCTTCATCAATGACAAGATGCTGCGGCTTGCCGGGCGCGCTTTCGGTCACGTCGATGCGCGTGATGACCTTGGCCATGGCCGCGTCCTTCGGCGTCAGTTCGACGTGGCGACCCGCCTTGGCCGGCGTGGTCTTGACGGTGAAATAGCGCTGCAGTTGCGCTTCGTCGCCGGCCAGCGCGCTGACGAAAATGCGCTCGACGGCCTGCAGCCACGGTGTCTTGGCCGGGTCCAGCGTGCGTTGCGTGCCGTCCGGCAGCACTTCGCGGGCGGTATCGCCCTTGAGCGTGAAAGCGTAGTGGTAGGGCTCGTTGATGACCCACGAAAACCCCTGCGCGGTGCTGAAACGCAGCTGCCCGTGGCTGACCAGCGGCTGCGCAAAACCCGGCAACGTGCGCGTCTGCACGAAGTTGGCGGCAAAGCCCGCGGGCGGCGCGGCTTGCGCCAGGACCGCCAGGCACAGCAGCGCGACAAGGATCAGGCAGGTTGAAAAATGCTTCATAGCCAGGGTTTCAGACGGTCGATGAGGGCGGCCGGGCTGGCCAGTTGCAGTTGCCAGGTATCGGCGGTGACGGCGCACTGTACCGTCGTGCCGGTGGCAAGACGAGTGCCGTCGGCCGGGTCGCTGACGAGGTAGTCGACCTTGAGCCGGTTGGCCCACTCGACCAGCCCGGCCAGGATGCGGATGCGTTGCGCGTAGCGGATCGGGCGCAGAAAGCGCGCCTGCGCGTCAACCACCGGCCAGGCGTAGCCGGAGGCGAGCATTTGCGGGTAGTCGTAGTTGATGCGGCGCAGCAGCTGCGCGCGCACGGCCTCGAAATAGCGGAAATAGTTGCCGTGCCAGATGATCTGCGCGCCGTCCACGTCCTGGAACGGCACGTCGACGTCGAGCGTGGCGGTGATCAGCGCGCGTTCGGCCAGCGGGCGGCGGGCGGCGGATCGCGGCATGTCAGTCCTCCACCTTGCGCGCGGCCGGCTTGCGCCGCGCGCGCGAACGCGCCACCAGACGCGGCGCGCGCATCAGCATGCCGGCCACGAGGCGCACGTGCAGCCACGCCATGCGCGCGTTGTCCGCGCCCATGCGGAAATGCGAAATGCCGTCCTCGGGATAATGCACGTGCGTGGGCAAAAACACGCTGTCGGTGCCGGCCCAGTACAGGCGCACCATGATGTCGGTGTCGAAATCCATGCGCGCGCCGATGGCCACGCGCCGCGCCAGCGCGAGGCTGGCGGCCAGCGGATACACGCGAAACCCGCACATGCTGTCGCGCAGGGTGAGCGACAGGGTTTCCAGCCACACCAGCGCGTGGGTCAGGTAGCGGCCGTAAAAGCGCACGGCCGGCACGCTTGCGTCGTAGCACGGACGGCCGGAAACAAGGCCATCGGGATGCGCTTTGGCCAGCGCCAGCAGGCGCGGCGCGTCGGCCAAGTCATGCTGGCCGTCGGCATCGACCTGCAGCGCGTGCGTGAAACCTTGCGCCTGCGCCAGCTGCAGGCCGGCCATGACGGCCGCGCCCTTGCCCTGGTTGGCGGACAGATGCCGGCACGTCACGCCGTCGAGCGCGGCCTGGGTTTCCAGCACGGCGCGCGTGGGCGCGTCGCTGCCATCGTCGACGAGGATGACCGGCAGGCCATGCGCGCGCAGCGCCGCCACCACGCGCGGCAGGCTGGCGTGGTGGTTGTAGACCGGGATGACGGCGCAGGGGGCGAATGTCATGCGTCGAGCACTCCCAGCACGCCGCTGGACACGGCGCCGCCATCGCGCGCCGTGAATTGCCAGCGCACCTTGGCATTGACCCGATGCAGCGACAACGTCAATTCGGCATCGGGGCCGACCGGCTGGCGAAACTTCACGCGTTCGAGTTGCGCCGGCGGCTCGCTGCCGCCCAGAAGATCGCGCGCGAAATGCGCCGCCCAGCCGATCTGCACCACGCCCGGCACGATCGGATGGCCGGGAAAATGGCCGTCGAACCACGCGCCGTCGGCATCGACGCGCAGATCAACCTCCAGCCAATCCGGCCCGGCGCGGCGCGCGCAAATGTCAGGCAGACAAAGCATGTTCGCTCCAGCGTCGGCGCACGCGGCGGCGCACGGCATATTCAATGGCAAACGCGGCGATCATGACGGCATACACGATGCCGCCGTTGAACACGCTCCACGCGCGCAGCGACCCGGCCACGGCGGTGACGGCCGCCACCAGCGTGATCAGCAGCATCAGCACGCCCCAGGCCCAGGTGACGCGGCGCGTGTAGACGACGCCGGCCGGCGGCAGATGCGGCTCCATGGCGCGCGCGATGCGCTCGACCAGCGGCTTGCCGCTCATGAGCGAGCCCAGAAACAGCGCCGCCACGCCGGCATCCAGCAGTGCCGGATACCAGCGCAGCCAGTCCATGCGCACGTTCGGCACCAGCCACCACACCAGCGCGCCGGCGATCAGGCAGGCCACGCCCAGCGCCAATTGCCGGCGCGCGTGGCGCGGCAGCAACCACGTGGCCAGCAGCGCGCGCACGCCCAGCAAGGCCAGCAGGCCAGCCAGCAGCTGCGTCGGGCTGACGTAGCGTTGCGCCCAGTAAATGCCGGCCGGATAGGCGACCAGCGCCAGCGCCACCAGCAGTTTCAGCAGCTGGCCGGCAACGTGCGAAGTGGACGGCGACTCAGGCATGCGCGTCGGCCTCGCGGGGCATGGCCGGCGGATGCGCGGCAGGCGCGGCCGTCTCGACCATGCCCAGCTCGCGCGCAAACCAGGCTTCCAGCGCGCGGTTGACGTGTCGCGCCGCCACGCCATGCGGCATGTCGGGGCGCGCGTCCAGTTGCGCCAGCGCCAGCGGCGCACCGACGCGCAGATGCAAATGCCACGGGCGCGCGGGAATGTCGTGCCAAGCCTGGCCCTTGCCGAAACTGAGCGGCGTGCAAGTGATGACGACCGGCACGATGTCGCAACCGGCGCGCACGGCCAGTTGCGCCGCGCCACGCTGAAAACGCATCTGTCCCGGCGTGCTGCGCGTGCCCTCGGGAAACACCAGCACGTTGCGCCCGGCCTTCAATTCGGCCAGGCCGCCGGCGACGAGATTGTCGTGCGCGCCGTGGCCCAGATAGCCGATGGCGCGCACGAAACGCCGATACCACGGGTTGCGCCACATCGCCGGCTTGGCCACGCAGGTGGTTTGCGGCACCTGCGCCAGAATCGCGATGGCGTCCAGATACATCGGATGGTTGGCGACGATCAATTGCCCGCGCGCCGCGCGCAGGCGTGCGGCACCCTGCATTGAATGGCTGCCCACGCCCAGCACCGTGATCAAGCGCAGCAACGCGCGAAACGACCAGCCCACGTAGGCACGGATGCGGCGCCGGCGCACTGCCGGCCGGCGCGAGGACACAAGCAGCAGCGGCAGCACGATCAGGCCGGTGAGCCAGCCCAGCGAGCCGTAAATGACGAAGCACAGGCCCGTTGTCAGCGTGCGCCAGCGCCGTTCCAGCCGCACGAACGCGGCGGACCGGTACGACCGGACCGCCCGTGCGGGCTGATTTGAACAGGACTGCCGATGCATCGTGCGGGCCCCCGCCCACGCAAAAAAGCGACTTCGGCACGCATTTTAACAAGTCGCGGCCGCACGTTGCGCGCGGCCGGCCAGAGGCACATGGCGCACGACCAGCGCCACCGCGGCACCCAGCACCGCACCGGCGACGACATCCAGCACCACATGCTGGCGCGTGGCCAGCGTCGACCACACGATGGCCGTGGCCCAGACAAGGTTGAGCGCGCGCAACCAGCGCGGCGCACCGACCACGCGCAGCGTGCCGCGCAGCCAGATCGCGGTCAGCGTGGCATAGGCCACGTGCAGCGACGGGCAGGCATTGCCGGAGGCGTCGGCCGATTTCAAAAACGCCACCAGCGGCCAGCGCGCCCAGTCGATGCCGACCGGCGGCACGGCGGTCGGAAACAGCGCGAACAGGGCAAACCCGACCAGTCCAAGGCCCACCGCCGCCACCGTGTAGCGGCGCATCTCGCCGCGCATGTGCAGCAGCGCCGGCGCCAGGCCGATGTAAAACCACAGGCTGGCGTACGGCAGCACGGCCCACGGCGTGAACGGAATCAGCGCGTCCAGCGGCGTGCGCGGCATCACCGTCACCGCGCGCAGCGGATGGTCCAGCAGCCAGAAGTACACCAGCATGACCGCCGTGGTGACAGCGCTGATGCCGGCCAGCTTCAGCACCCAGCGCTCGGCCAGCCGGTCGCGCAGTTGGTGTCGCCAGCTCGGGTCGGAAAACGGGGGCATAAGCCGATGATGGCAGCAGCGCGCGCAGTGGCCAAGCACTCGCTAAGATGCGTCTTTTTCCGCCATCCACGTCCGCATGATCATTGAGCCACGCATCTGGGGCTTCATCTGCACCACCGCGCATCCGGCCGGCTGCGCGGCCAACGTGCGCGACGCCATCGCGCGCACGCGGGCGCTGGGCACGCGCGACGACGGGCCGCAGCGCGTGCTGGTCATCGGCGCGTCCAGCGGCTACGGCCTGGCCGCGCGCATCACGTCCGCGTTCGGCTTTGGCGCGGCAACGTTGGGGGTGTTCCGCGAAAAACCGCCCAAGGCACGCAAGAGCGGCAGTGCCGGCTGGTACAACGCCGCGGCATTCGAACAGGCGGCCAGGGCTGCCGGACTGCCGGCCGTGTCGCTGGAGGCGGATGCCTTCGCGCCGGCCACGAAGGCGCGCGCCATCGAGTTGATCAAGCACGAGCTGGGCGGGCCGGTCGACCTGGTGGTGTATTCACTGGCCGCGCCGGCGCGCACGCTGGCCGACGGTTCCACGGCGCACACCGTGCTCAAGCCGATCGGCGAGCCGTTCCACGGCCTGACCATCGACACCGACAGCGACCGGCTGCACGAAGTGGCGCTGGAACCGGCCAGCGAACACGAAGTGGCCGACACCGTGCGCGTGATGGGCGGCGAGGACTGGCGCTACTGGATCGAGGCGCTGGCCAACGGCGACGCGCTGGCGCCGCACGCGCGCACCGTGGCGTTCAGCTATCTCGGCCCCGAGCTGACCTGGCCGATCTACCGCCACGGCACCATCGGCCGCGCCAAGGAACACCTGGAACACACCGCCTCCGTGCTGCGCAAGATGCTGGGCCGGCCGGACGCGGCGCGCGTGGCGCTGCTCAAATCGCTGGTCACGCAGGCCAGCGCGGCCATCCCGGTCATCCCGCTGTACCTGGCGGTGGTGCGCAAGGTACTGGCCGAGCGCGGCCAGCGTGAATGCGCGATCGACCAGCAAAACCGCCTGTTCCGCGATTTCCTGTACCCGCCGGGCGGACGCGCGCTGGTGGTCGACGAAGCCGGCCGGCTGCGTCTGGACGAACGCGAACTGGCGCCGGCCGTGCAGCGCGCGTGCCGCGAAATCTGGTCGCGCATCGACAACGACAACCTATCCGGGCTGACCGATTACGCCGGCTACAAGCGCGCGTTCGCGCGTCTGCACGGTTTTGCGCGCGAGGACATCGACTACGCCGCCGACGTCGATCCGCTGGTCGATTTCGCGCCATTCACGGCGTGAGGATGAACGGCGTCTGATTGACCGCCCCACGGCGTGCCGATAGGCTTGTGCGCCACGGCCTCCGGCGCCGCATCATCACCACGCCAAGACAATGACATCACAGGAAATTTTCCAAGCCCTCAAGGACACGCTGGTCGAGCAGTTCGAGCTGGACCCGGCGTCCATCACGCTCGCCTCGCGCCTGAACGAGGACCTGGACCTGGACAGCATTGATGCCGTGGACATGATCATCAAGGTGCAGGAGCTGACCGGCAGCAAGGTCACGCCGGAAGACTTCAAACAGGTGCGCACCGTCGGCGACGTCGTCGGCGTGGTCGAAAGGCTTTCGACCGCCGGATCGGCGGCGCAAGGCTGAACTGCGACCGGCAGGGGAAAACGCATGGCGCATCGTGTCGTGGTGACCGGATTTGGCGGCCTGACCGCGCTTGGCCACGATTGGCCGACCATTGCCGCCAACCTGCGCGCCGGCCGTACCGGCGTGCGCCACATGGACGCGTGGGACGACATCGCCTCGATGAACACGCGCCTGGGCGCGCCGGTCGCCCCTTACGAGCTGCCAGCGCATTACACGCGCAAGCGCACGCGCTCGATGGGGCCGGTGGCGATCATGTCCACCCGCGCGACCGAGCTGGCGCTCATCAATGCCGGTCTGCTTGATGATCCCATCCTGACCGACGGCCGCACCGGCATTGCCCACGGCGCCTGCGCCGGCAGCGCCGATGCCGTGTTCGCGTTCGGCCAGCTGGGCGCCACGCGCGACCTGCACGGCATCACGTCCAACACCTACGTACGCATGATGAGCCACACCGGCGCCGTCAACATCAGCCTGTTTTTCGGCATCACCGGGCGCATCATTCCCACTTCCAGCGCCTGCACGTCGGCCAGCCAAGCCATCGGCTACGCGGCCGAATCCATCGCCGCCGGCAAGCAGACGGTGATGATCGCCGGCGGCGCCGAGGAATTGTCCTTCGGCACCACGGCCGTGTTCGACCGCCTGTTCGCCACCTCCACGCGCAACGCCGAGCCCGACCTCACGCCGCGCCCGTTCGACCGCGACCGCGACGGTCTGGTGGCCGGCGAAGGTGCGGTCACGCTGATCCTGGAAGACCTCGACCACGCCCGCGCGCGCGGCGCCACCATCCACGCCGAAGTGGCCGGTTTCGGCACCAACAGCGACGGCGCGCACATCACCCAGCCCAGCGCCGACAACATGGCCGCCGTGATGCGCCTGGCGCTGGCCGACGCCGGCCTCGACGCGTCCGCCATCGGCTACGTCAGCGCCCACGGCACCGCGACCGAGCTGGGCGATGTGGCCGAAGCACAAGCCACGCACGAAGTATTCGGGCCGCGCATGCCGATCAGCTCGATGAAAGGCGGCTTCGGCCATTCGCTGGGCGCGTGCGGCGCGCTGGAAGCGTGGCTGGCCATCCAGATGATGCGCGAAGGCCGCTTCGCGCCCACGCTCAACCTCGACCACGTCGATCCGGCCTGCGCCGAACTCGACTACATCGTCGGCAGCGAACGCGCGCTCGACGTCGAATACGTCATGAGCAACAACTTCGCCTTCGGCGGCATCAACACCAGCCTGATCTTCCGCCGCTGGCACGCGTAGGCCACCCCGGCCGACGCGAAAACCCGAAGCATGCGCGCCGCAGTGAGGCAGGTCGCCATTGGCGGTCCGGCGCTGCGGCATACTTCGCCCATGTCCGCAGCGCGCCCCACTCTCGCCGGCCACGACCGGCTGCCCGATTTTTGCAGCACGCCGATTTTGTTCGCGCTGCTGCTGGTGGCCGCGCTCACGGTGGTGGTGATGGCGCTGGCGCCGGCCGCGCATTTCGACCTGGCGCATTTCACGGCCGCCATCGCCTTTGCCGTGTGGCTGGCCATCCTGATCGGCGTGGTGCTGTGCAAGACGCGCGCGCTGCTGCTGCGCCTGCCGCGCTGGACCTGCCACCTCGGCGTGTGGCTGCTGATGGTGCTGACCGTGGCCGTCGCCAGCACGTTCATCGGCTGGCTCGACCACGCGCTGGGCATGACGTTGACGCCTGCCTCGCTGACGCATTTCGTGCTGTCCGGCACCGCCGTCACGGCGTTGATCGGCGCCGCGCTGCTGCGCTATTTCTACGTGGTCGCGCAATGGCAGGCGCGCCAGGCGGCCAGCGCGCGCGCGCAGGTCGAGGCGCTGCAGGCGCGCATTCGCCCGCACTTTTTGTTCAACAGCATGAACACCGCCGCCGCGCTGGTGCAGATGGATCCGGACGCCGCCGAAACCCTGCTCGAAGACCTGGCCGAACTGTTCCGCGCGGCGCTGGGCAGCGACGGCGAAAGCACGCTGGGCGAAGAACTGGCGCTGGCCGACCGCTATCTGGCGATCGAGCAATGGCGGCTGGGCGAGCGGCTGTGCATCGAGCGCAACCTGGCCAACCTGCCGCACGATTTGCCGATGCCGCGCCTGCTGCTGCAACCGCTGGTCGAAAACGCCGTCGTGCACGGCATCGCGCCGCGCCGCGAAGGCGGCGTGATCCGCCTGTCCGCGCGCGCCGAAGGCGATGGCATCACGTTGCGCATCGACAACCCCGCGCCGTTGTCCGCCACCGATGCCGGCAACGGCCACGGGCTGGACAACGTGCGCCAGCGCCTGGCCTACCATTTCGGTCCGCGCGCACGGCTGGACGTGACCGTCGACGCCGCGCGTTTCACGCTGACGCTGCATTTGCCCGGAGGCCGCCATGCACGTGCTGATCGTTGACGACGAACCGCTGGCGCGGCGGCGGCTGGCCGCGCTGCTGGCGCAATGCGGGGACGTGACCGGCGTGCGCGAGGCAGGCGACGCCGAGACAGCGCTGGCCGCCTGCGTCGCCGCGCCGACCGATCTGGTGCTGGCCGACATCAACATGCCCGGCATGGGCGGCACGCAACTGGCGCGGCGCCTGGCGCAATTGCCGACGCCGCCGCAAGTGGTGTTCTGCACCGCCTACGAACAATTCGCGGCGCAGGCGTACGACCTGGGCGCGGCCGATTACCTGCTCAAGCCGGTGCGGCTGGAGCGCCTGCGCATGGCCTTGCAACGCGCGCAACGCCTGTGCGCGCCGCCGGCCGCGGCCGAAACCTCGCCGATGCTGACCGTGCATCTGGCCGGTTCCGAGCAGCGCATCTCACTGGACGACGTGCTGTATTTCGAGGCCGGCGACAAATACGTCAGCGTGCACCACGTGGCCGGCGTGGCGCTGACGGACGTGTCGCTGCGCCAGCTCGAACAACAGTTTCCGCAGCGTCTGGCGCGACTGCATCGCGGTTGCCTGGTGCCGCACGAGCGCCTGCTCGGGCTGGTCACGGCGACAGACGGACAAACCCTGGTGCGGCTTGCCGGCACCGACGCCACGCCGCCGGTCAGCCGACGCAATCTGGCGGCCGTGCGGCGCCTGCTGCACGGCGCGTAGCGCACCGCGACGTGTTGCCGGCTGACGCGTCGCCGGCGGCTGCGCGACAATGGCGGTCTTGTTTGCCGCTGCCGGAACCGCCATGCCCGCTCGTCGCCTGCGTATCGCCACCCGCAAAAGTGCCCTGGCCTTGTGGCAGGCCGGGCACGTGGCCGCGCGGCTGCGCGAAGCGCATGCCGACCTCGCGGTCGAACTGGTGCCGTTGTCCACGCGCGGCGACGAAGTGCTGGACAAGCCGCTGGCGGCGATCGGCGGCAAGGGCCTGTTCCTGAAAGAACTGGAAGTGGCCATGCTGGACGGCCGCGCGGACCTTGCCGTGCATTCGCTCAAGGACGTGCCGGCGCAACTGGAAGCGCCGTTCGCGCTGCCGACGATTTTGCCGCGCGCCGACGCCGCCGACGCGTTCGTCAGCGTGCATTTCGAAACGTTGGCCGACCTGCCGCAAGGCGCGCGCGTCGGCACTTCGTCATTGCGCCGCCATGCGCAATTGCGCGCGCTGCGGCCGGACCTCGACATCGCCGACCTGCGCGGCAACGTCAACACGCGTCTGGCCAAGCTCGAGCGTGGCGATTACGCCGCCATCATCCTGGCCTGCGCCGGTTTGCAGCGGCTGGGGCTGGGCGAACACATCCGCTCGCGCCTGGTCGCGCCGGAATGGTTGCCGGCCCCCGGCCAGGCCGCCATCGCCGTGGAAACACGCGCCGGCGACACCGACGTGGCCGCGCTGCTGGCGCCGCTGGACGACGCCGACACGCACCTCACCGTGCGCGCCGAACGCGCCATGAACCAGACCCTGGGCGGCAGCTGCACGGTGCCGGTCGGCGCGTGGTGCGAGCGCCATGGCGACACGCTGCGACTGCGCGGTCTGGTCGGCGACACGGCCACCGGCAAGGTATTGCGCGCGCAGGCTTCGGCCACGATTGACGCGCCCGAAGCACTGGGCCGCGACGTCGCGCGGCAATTGCTTGACCAAGGCGCGCAGGCGTTTTTGACCCCGCGCGCCTGACGGTTCAGCGCGCTTCCGGATGGATGGCGTAGGTGCCGACCCACTCGGCGCGCGCCAGCACGTGGCCGGTCATGGCGCGGCGCACGTCGTCCAGATCGAAGCGGCCGGTGAGGTTCAGCGTCACCACGTCCAGCGCGTGGATGGCGAAATGGTAGTGGTGCACGATGGCGTCGTTCCACGGCGGACAGGGGCCGTCATAACCGTAATACTCGCCGCGCATGGCCTCGTCGCCGGCAAACCAGCCGGTATAGTCGTTCAGGCCCTGGCGACTGCCCGGCGGGCCGACCGGATCGACCTTGCCGTGCGCGACGATGCCGTCGCTGCAACTGCCTTCGCCCAGCTCGCCGCACTCGCGCGGAATGTCCACCATCACCCAATGCACGAATTCCACGCGCGGCAGATCGGCCGGCACCGTGCGCCCGGTCTGGTTGACGTCGTCGCCCTTGCTCGGCACGTCCGGGTCCACGCAGGTGAGCACGAACGAGCGCGTGCCGTCGGGAATATCGCGCCACGCCAGATGCGGGTTGCGATTGTCGGACAAGGCGATCGGATCGCCCGGCTTGCCGAAGGCGAATGGCGCCGGAATGACGCCACCGTTGGCGAAACTGTCGCTGGTCAGTTGCATGGAAATCTCCCGCGGGGAAACGATGGCCCCACGATAACGGGTTATGGACATGCGCAGGTAATGCGGCTATCGCGCATGCAAGTCTCGCCAAAAAGCACCTGTAGGAGCCCGCCTGCGGGCGAAGGAATCTCGCTTCAAACCGGCAACAGGCTATCGCGCGCGGGCGCGCTCCTACACTGCAAAACACCGCGATGCCCCGTAGGAGCCCGCCTGCGGGCGAAGGGATCTTGCTTCAAACCGGCACCGGGCCATCACACGCGATCTGCCGCCACCCTACGGCGCCAACGCATTGAAACGCGCGGCAATGTAGTCATCGGTAAAGCTGCGGAAATGCCAGTCGCACAGGAAGCCGCAATGACCGCCGTTGTCGGCAATGTCCAGCTCGACGCAGGGCGGCAGCACCAGCTCGCGGAAATCCGACACCGGAATGATCGGATCATTGCTGGACGTGAGAATGGTGGTCGCCACGCGCATGTTGGCCATGCGTTTGCCGGCGACCGAATAGCCGTCCAGATAGTTTTCCAGCGTGCCGAAACCGGTATGCCGCTCGACCAGCGTGCGCGTGAGTTCGCGCAGGCCCAGGCCCAGCTCGTGGCGGGTGAACAACATGCGCTCGGGAAACAGCTTTTGCTTGCGCTTGAGCGAGGCGCGCCACTGGTGCATGAAATACCAGTGATAAACCCACGGCGCACGTTCCAGCGACTTGAGATTGGCCCGGGGATCGATGACCGGACACACGGCCACGGCCTTGTCCAGCTTCAACCCGGCATCGGGCGCGGCCAGTGCCACGCGCAGGGCGAAATTGCCGCCCAGCGAAAACCCGGCCAGCACCATCGGCGTGCCGGCGTGATGCCAGCGGCGTTCGACCTCGATGCTGGCCGCCACCACCTCGTCGAGCATGCACGAGTTGAAGATTTCGGGATTGAGCGCGTAGGTGCCGCCGTGATCGCGAAAATTGAGCCGGAAAATGTCCCAGCCGTCGGCCAGCAAGCGCGCGCCGATCTGCACCACGTAGCTGGAATCGGTGCTGCCTTCCCAGCCGTGGAACAACAACGCCAGGCCACGCGCCTGCGGGCGCGCGCGCTGCGGCGTGAAAATGCCGGCCAGACGCACGCCGTTCATCACGTCGAGCACGACGCGCTCGGCGTTTTCGGCCACACGCCGGCGCATCGGCCGTTGCACGATGCGCCGCACGCTGATCGACGACAGCATCGACTGCACATGCCCGCTGCGCAGCAAGCCGTGGGGCTGCAGGTCGATGCCCCGCGGCAGCCGGTCTGCCGTATTCGTCGTATCCATGACGGCCTGCCGTGCGTTCATGCGCGCGTGTCCGCGCCTCTTTCAAGCGCCCGCGCGATTTCGTCGCGGGCCTGTTCGGCCATGCGCCGCCGCCCCGCCTCGCTGGGTGGCACCACCGGCAGGAAGTGCACTTCGGCGATGCTGGCGCGCTCGCCCATCAGGCGAAAAATGTTGCCGACGAAGCTTTCGCCGCGCCGAAACGCCACGTCGATCCAGCGCTCGCCGTCGCGCGTGTAACGCAAGGCCACCGGCTGCACCGGCGCGCCGGCATCCAGCGCGGCCTGAAAAATGCGCGCGTGAAAAATGCGCAGCTCGCCGTCGTGGCTGGTGCCGCCTTCGGGAAACACCGCCACCGAACGTCCGCCGACCATGCGCTCGGACATGGTCTGCATGACCTTGGCCATCGACGCGTTGGAACCGCGCTGATGAAAAATGGTGCCGCCGCAGGCCGCCATCCAGCCGACCACCGGCCAGCGCGAGATTTCCGCCTTGGCGACAAAACATGCCGCGCGCTGGGTGTGCAGCAATTCGATGTCAAGCCAGGTGACGTGGTTGCACACGAACATGGCCGCGTCGGGCAACGGCGTACCGACCTGGCGCGTGCGCATGCCGAAGATGCGCAACAACGCGCGCGACCACCAGCGCGTTGCCTTGTGCACGAACGGCTCGCGCCCGTCGCGCGCCACCGCGTACCGCTGCGGGCCGGCCACGAAAATGCACAACAACACGCCAAGGATCAGATGCAGCACCACCAACGGCAGCCGATAGACATAACGCACGGGCCGCCACATGTCGCGCCGCGCCGGGGAAGTGGCTTCAACAGTGTTCATTGGGTGCCAAGAGTAATCGACCGGAGGGCATCGGTGCTACACGTCGGATGCCCCGCCCACCGGTACCGAGACGGTCTGCTTGACGGTACGCAGCACGAAACTGGAATTGACGTCGGCCACGCCACCGGTGTTGAGCAGCTGGTCGAGCAGAAAATGCGAAAAATGCTCCAGATCGGCCACGTAGACATGCAGCAGATAGTCCATGTCGCCGGTCAGGGCGTGGCAGGTGGCGACCTCGTTCCACGCGTTGACGGCGCTGGCAAAGGCCTCGACCGTGGCCGTGTCGTGCTGCTTGAGCTGCACGCGCACGAACGCCTGCAGGCCCAGGCCCAGCGCCTGCGCGTCCAGCTGCGCGGCATAGCCGGCGATCACGCCGTCGCGTTCCAGACGCTGTACGCGGCGCAGGCAGGCCGAGGCCGACAGGTTCACGCGCGCGGCCAGCTCGGCGTTGGTGATGCGCCCGTCGGTTTGCAGGGCGGACAGGATGGCCAGATCCGTCTTGTCAATATTGGCGCGCTTGTTCGATGTCATGCGCAACAATATTGCACAAAATGCGGTTATATGCACAACAAAGCAAGCACATTGCACCGTATCGCAACTACTCTGGAAGACAGGTCACGACTACCGAGCATTGCCATGAACACCCAGCCCCGCCGAGTGGAACACCAGCAGACTGATCGCGGCGTGATTCCGGTCTACACCACCACCGTGGTCGAGCAGCCGTGGGCCAGCTACACGCCGACCGACCACGCGGTGTGGAGCCAGCTGTTCGCCCGTCAGCGCGACGTGCTCAAGGGCCGCGCCTGCGACGAGTTCATCGCCGCGCAGGAGGCGCTGGAAATGAGCGCCGACGCCATTCCCAAATTCGACGAGTTGAACGCCATCCTCGCCGACGCCACCGGCTGGCAGCTGATCGGCGTGGAAGGCCTGCTGCCCGAAGAAACCTTTTTCGACCACCTCGCCAACCGGCGTTTTCCGGTCACCTGGTGGATCCGCAAGCCCGGGCAGATCGACTACATCAGCGAGCCGGACCTGTTCCACGACCTGTTCGGCCACGTGCCGCTGCTGATGAACCCGGTGTTCGCCGACTACATGCAGGCCTACGGCCGCGGCGGGCTCAAGGCCGGCAAGATCGGCCCGCAGGCGCTGCTGAACCTGACGCGCCTGTACTGGTACACGGTGGAATTCGGCCTCATCAACACGCCGAAAGGCCTGCGCATTTACGGCGCCGGCATCGTCAGCTCCGAGGGCGAGTCGATCTACAGCCTGGAATCGGCCGCGCCCAACCGCATCGGCTTCGATCTGGAACGCATCATGCGCGCGCAGTACCGCATCGACACCTTCCAGCAGACCTATTTCGTGATCGACGATTTCCAGCAACTGTTCGACGCCACGCAACCGGATTTCACGCCGCTGTACACGCGCCTGAAAAACGCCCCGTCCATCCCGGCGCGCGACGTGCTGGACAGCGACAACATCATCCAGCGCGGCACCCGTGAAGGCTTTGCCGACAACGCGGACGCGTAAGACACACCTCCCGCGCAACAGGATTTTTGTGGGGGTTCGCCCGCGGGCGAAGCGGGCGCAAGCCCGCCGGTTCAAGGCCAGACCCTTCGCGCGCAGGCGCGCTCCTACCAGCAAGAGGCACGGCGGATCGGGAACGCACACTGCCCCGACTTGCGCAACGCGGATTTTTGTAGGAGCCCGCCTGCGGGCGAAGCGGGCGCAAGCGCGCCGGTTCAAGGCCAGATCCATCGCGCGCAGGCGCGCTCCTACCCAGCAGCCACCAGCAAGAGGCACGGCGGATCGCTGGCCATGGTTTCGCCCGGGTTTTTGCCTGGAGGCACGTTGCCGTCGAAGAGATGGCGCGCCATCGCCACCGGCTGCCGCCACAACCAGTCTCAATCGGCGAACAAGGCTTGCGCGTCCCGGTAGCCGAAATCGGTTGCCAGGCCGGCAAAGCCGCCGGTTTCCAGCATCGAGCGCACCGCCTTGTCGGCCGCGCCCAGTGCCAGCGCCGACAGCCAGGTGCCGGTGCTCACGCGCGCCACGCCCAGCTGCGCCAGGGCGTCCAGCGACGGCGCGTTGGCACGTGCCATGGCATTGACCGGCGCGTCGACCGCGTCGATGAACGCCTTCAGCGTGGCCGGGTCGGACAGGCCGATCGGGTACAGGCAGTCGGCGCCAGCAGCCAGATACGCGCGGCCGCGCGCGACGGCGTCGCCCAGCGGATCGGCCGGATCGGCCTGCGGATGCATCCAGTTGTCCACGCGCGCGTTGATGACCAGCGGCACGCCGGCCGCCGTGGCCGCCGCGCGGGCCGCGGCGATGCGTTCGGCCGCATCGTCCAATGGCCGCAATGGGCCGTGCCCGGCGGTACCGTCTTCGAGGTTGATGCCGGCCGCACCGGCGTCGATCACCGCGCGCACGGATTCGCCCACTTGTTCGGACGTGGCGCCGTAGCCGCCCTCGAAATCGACGGTCAACGGCACGTCCAGCACGCGCGCCATGTGCCGCACCACGACCAGCGTGTCGGCCAACGGCGCCTGCTCGCCATCCTTGTGGCCCAGCGCCCACGCCATGCCGCCGCTGGTGGTGGCCACGGCCTTGAAACCGCGCGCGGCAAACAGGCGCGCGCTGCCGGCATCCCACGCGTTCGGCAGCAGCAGGAGATGGCGGCGATCGTGCATGGCGCGCAGGGTTTGCGCGTGCCGTATCTGGATGGACTTTTCCATTGTCGAAAGACCTTCAACGAAAGCGTCCATGGTAGTGCGCCGCCACTCGCCCGCGGGCTCGTGCGTGCAATGGTCGCGGCTGGCAAAAGCGATCAGTTGCGAAGGCCTGGCGCTTTGCATTTGCCCTGCGCCGATCGCCCGCGGGCGGGCTCCCACAGGTGGAAATGTTGTCTTTGGGCGAGGGACGTCTATCGCCGCGAGGATACTGGCCGGTCGACGTGTGACACTTCCAGCACGGCGCTGATGCGTGTGCCGTTCCAGCGGTACAGATAATGCGCGGCCTGCACGCACGGGTCGACCACGTCGGGATAGAACGCGGCCACGCAGACGCCGCCGGTGTGGCGCACGCTGTCGTAGACGATGCCGTTGGAACCGGCTTCACGCAGTTGCCGCGCCAGGGCCTGGCTGGCCTTGTAGTCGTGCGCGTCGTGCACTTGTGGCCAGCCGCCGCGCACGTCGTGCAGGCGCGCATGCACGCCGGTCTTGTAGCAGCGCATCTGCAGGTTGATCGGCGGATGCCGCGTGGCGGCCAGAAATTGCTCGCGGTGGTAGACGGTTTCCTCGATGGCCGTCGCCACGCCATGCGCGGCATAGAACACGCCATAGCTGCCATCGGAAAAACGGCTGCCTTCGGGGTTCAAATGCGTGAACGCGGCCATCACCGGCGTCGCGCCCGGCCCGCTGATGCGCCGGTTGGCCGGCACGCGCGACAACGCGCCGGCTTCGTCACGCAGGCGCGGATTGGTCATCGCTTCCAGCGCGAACAGGGCGTCCAGCTCGTGTGGATCGGCGATGCGATCAAACACGCCGACGGGCGGAAAGCGGCTGGCGACGATGCGGTACGCCTGTGTCCAGCGGATGCGTTTTTCGGGCGGAAAATTCATGCCGGCAGCGTGGCGCGAGGGCGTCGCAGCCGGCGAGACGCCGCCCCGCAAGGCCGGTACACCACGTCAGCCACGTTGTGCATCGAGGTAGCAGCGCACGTCGTACAAGTCGGCCACGTTGCCCGACAGCATGCGCTGCAAGGCACTGGTGCCGCCAAACGGTGCGGCACTGTTGGCACGGCGCACCCAGGCGTCGGCGTGCTGCTCGTCCGGCAACAGGATCTGCAAATCCTTCCAGATGCCCAGCAGATAGCTGATGCGCTCCAGGGTGTCGCGGCCCAGCGCACCACGGCGCTCGCGCTTCCACTTGTAAAACGTCGAGGTGGGTGGATCACCCAGCAGCGTGCGCTGTTCGGCCACGCGCAGATCCCAGGCTTCGGCAATGCGGAAAAACGCGTTCAGTGCCGCGCCTTCCGGATTGGAGCGTGTCTGATTGGCGATGGCGGGAGCGGTCTTGGGCATGGCGTTTATTTGTGTATGTCATGTTCAATTTACTTTCTGCATGGAGTAAATGCAATCAGGGCAAAGCGGGTCTTGATGCAAGACGATTGCCCGCAGGGGCGCAGGCCAGGCCGGTTTCATCAGCCCGACAGGGCATGGTGTGGAGCCACGCGTCGCGCGGTCAGGCAATATCGCCCGGCGTCACGCCCAGATGGCGAAAATACGCTGCCAGATTGCGTTCCGGGTGATCGGGGAAATGCTCGTCGACCGCGCAACACGACTGCATGCGGTCGGGACGAAAGTTGCGGAAGTCGCGGCGCAGGCGGCACCACGCACCGAGCGTCCATTTGCCACCCCAGAAGGCCAGGCACAGCGGCTCGATGGCGCGTTGGCTGATATTGCCGGCCTCATCGGCATAGTCCAACTGGATGACCTGGCGCTGGTCGATGGCGGCGTTGAGCTGGTCGATGCGCGCGGCAAATTCGCGCCCGGCCGCATCCTGGAAAACCGGCGCGTAGATGCGCGTGTGCTCGATCCTCTGGCGCAGGTCGGGCGGCAACACCGCCTCGATTTTCAGCATGGCCGAGCGCGCGCCACCGGCCAGCCGCGCGCCGGCAAACGCGCGCACAAAACGCGTGCCGACCACCAGTGCCTCAAGTTCTTCGGCATTGAACATCAGCGGTGGAATGTCCGCGCCCTTGCGCAGCATGTAACCGACGCCGGCCTCGCCCTCGATCGGGACGCCGGACAGTTGCAGGTCGGCCACATCACGGTAAATCGTGCGCAACGACACGTGCAGCGTGTCGGCCAGCCGCCGCGCCGGCAAGGCGGTGCGGCGGCCACGCAGGGCATGGATGATCAGGAACAGTCGGTCGGCACGGCGCATGCGCGGATCATGCGGCAATCAGACCACGGCGGCCAGCACGTCGATGGATTGCTGCGCCGCCAGCAAGGCGTCCTGCTCACGCGCCCGTGTGATGGCCGGCCGGGCCAGCACGCGGTCGGCATAGGCGCGCAAGGCGGGCAGCTCGGGTATCAACCGGAACTGGAAGCCGTATTGCATGGCCATGCCCCACAGCACGTCGGCGGCGGTGAAGCGCTCGCCCAGCAGCCACGGACCGGCGGACAACTGGTCGGCCACCACGGCGATCACTTCCTCGTAGGTGCCGTAGCCGCATTGCTGGCGCGGCAGGGTGGCGCGGTTGGGCAGCGAATGGTCCATCATCGCCGGCTCCATGCACGAGCCGTAAAACACCATCCAGCGCAGATAGTCGGCGCGCAACGGGTCATTCAGCGCCGGCGCCAGGCCCTTGTCCGCGTACAAGTCGGCCAGGAACAGGATGATGGCCGGCTGCTCGGTGATGAGCGTGCCGGCATGACGGATCGCCGGCACCTTGCCCATCGGGTTGATGGCCAGAAACTCCGGCGAGCGCTGTTCGCCGGCTTCGAGATTGATCGGGACCAGATCAAACGGCACGCCCAGTTCTTCAAGCAAGGCACGGGTGACGGCGGAACGGCTGCGGGGCGAATGGAAGAAGGTGATGTCGGACATGACGCGCTCCAGTGGTGGTGTGGAGCCAGCATGCGACGGCCCTGCTGACAGCGTGGTGTCAGTGGTGTCCGTCGGCGCCGCCACATACGATTTGCTGCTAAGCAAACAACAAGACATAACTTTCCCGCATCGGCAACAGTGTTTACCTTGTCCTTTCTTATGGGCGTATAGACGTCCAAGTTAGGAGATCGTGAACCATGAGTCGCATTGCCATCCAAACCGTTGATACCGCCGCCGCCGAGGCCAAACCGCGCCTGCAATCGGCACTGAAAGCCAGCGGTTTCGTACCCAACCTGCTGGGCGTCCTGGCCAACGCGCCGACCGCCATCGAGACTTACCAGACGGTCGGCGGCATCAACGCGCGCAACAGCCTGACGCCGGCCCAGCGCGAGGTCATCCAGATCACGGCGGCGGTGGAAAACGGCTGCGGCTTCTGCGCGGCCGGCCACACCAAGGTGGCCAGCAAGAAGGTGCGCATGGACGATGCCGTGGTCGACGGCCTGCGCGCCGGCGGCACCCTGCCGGACGCCAAGCTTGACGCGCTGGCCACGTTCACGCGCCAGGTGATCCGCCAGCGCGGCGGCGTCAGCGATGCCGAACTCAAGACGTTTTTCGACGCCGGCTACACGCAGACCAACGCGCTGGACGTGGTGCTGGGCGTGAGCCTGGCCACGCTGTGCAACTACAGCAACAACCTGGCGCAGACGCCGATCAACCCCGAGTTGCAACCTTTCGCCCTGAGCTGAAGCCATGAGCACCACCGTTCTGCGCCAACCGCACCACGACCTTCCCGCCGACGCCATTGCCGACTACGCCGGCAAGGCCTTGACGCCGCTGGTCGACGCGATCGACCGCGAAGGCTTTTATCCGCGCGACGTCGTGACCGGCCTGGGGCGACGCGGTGGTTTCGGAGCATTGGTCACCACCGCCGACACGCTGCCGGCCACGCAACTGCACACCATCGAGGCGGTCGGCCGCTACTGCGGCTCGACCGCGTTCATCGCCTGGTGCCAGTCGGCCAGCGCGTGGTATCTGGCCAAGGCGCCAAACGCCGCGCCGCGCGAGCGTTTTCTGGCCAAGGTGCTGGCCGGAACCTTGCCGGCCGGCTCCGGCATGTCGAACTTTTTGAAGCATTACGCCGGCATCGAAAAAATCCGCCTGACCGCACGGCGCGATGGCAAGGGTTACCGCATCAACGGCATCCTGCCGTGGGTGTCCAACCTTGACCGCGGGCATCTGCTGCTCACCGCCGCCGGCACCGAAGACGGCGGCTACATCATGGTCGCGCTGCCGGTCGAAACCGACGGCCTGGCGCTGCATCCGTGCCCGGCGTTTTCGGGCATGGAAGGCACCAACACGTGGAACATCCGCATGAACGACGTGTTCGTGCCGGACGACCAGGTGCTGGCGCATCCCGACCAGTTCGCCGATTTCATGACGGCCGTGAAACCGGCGCTCATCCTCACGCAGGTCGGCATGGGCCTGGGCCTCATTGCCGGCTGCATCGACATCCTCGATGGCGACCGCGCCGCCAACAAGACCACCAACGCGTTTCTTGATGATGATGCCGACACGCTGCGCGCCACGCTGGCGCGCCTGCATGACGAAGCCGCCGCGCTGGCCGTGGCCGACGGCATTCCATTGCTGCCGGTGTTGCGCCTGCGCGCGCAGGCGTCCGAATGGGCGTTGCGCGCGGCCCAGTCGACCGCGTTGCGCGTCGGCGCGCGCGGTTATCTGATGCGCCATCCAGCCCAGCGCCGGCTGCGCGAAGCCCTGTTCGTGGCCATTGTCACGCCTGCCCTGAAACATCTGCGCAAGGAAATCGCGGACGCCGAGCAGGCCGACGCGGAGGCGGCATGAACGCGCCGCGGCTGCATGCCGTGGAGGATGCGCCGCCAGCCGCCAGCGCCGTGCCACCGATCCTTGCCGCCGCCGGCATCACGCTGGCCTATCACCGCAAGGGCGCCGCGCCGCGCACGGTGCTGCGCGATTTTTCGCTCGACCTGGCGCCGCGCGAAATCGTGGCGTTGCTGGGCCCCAGCGGCGTGGGCAAGTCGTCCCTGCTGCGCGTGCTGGCCGGCCTGCAGCACGCCGACGCCGGCATCACGCGTGTGTTCGGCGCACCGCTCACGCGTCCGCATCCCAAGGTGGGCGTGGTGTTTCAGGATGCCTGCCTGCTGCCGTGGAAAAGCGTGCGCGCCAACGTGTCGCTGGGTCTTGGTCTGGCCGCGCAGCCGCGTCTGCCCAAGGCCGAACGCCGCGCCCGCGTGGATGCGGTGCTGGCAGAAGTGGGCTTGGGCGATGCGGCCGAACAGAAGCCGGCCACGCTGTCCGGCGGCATGGCGCAACGCGTCGCGCTGGCGCGCTGCCTGGCGTTGCAGCCGTCGATCCTGCTGCTGGACGAGCCGTTCGCGGCACTCGATGCCGTCACGCGCCGTGCCATGCAGGATCTGCTGATCAAACTGACGCGCCAGCACGAGGCGGCCGCCGTGCTGGTCACGCATGACATCGACGAGGCCCTGCGCGTGGCCGACCGCGTGCTGGTGTTGCACGGCCAGCCGGCGCAACTGGCCGGCAGCTGGACCCTGCCGCGCGATGCGACCGGCGCCACGCGCGCCGTCCCCGTGGCCTTGCGCGAGCGCCTGGTCCACGCCCTGACGAACGCCCCGGACGCCACCGCGCCGGACGCACGACACTTGCAGGTATTGGCATGAGCAACGACGCCCACGACCACTTCGGTCATTTTTCGCGCCGCGACTTCCTGAAACTTTCCGCCCTGTTCACGGCCGCCGGCGCGTTGCCGCTGATCAGCGCGTTCGAGCGCGCCGCCGCCGCCGAGCCGGATGCGCCGGTGCGCGTCGGCTACCTGCCGATCACCGATGCCACGCCGCTGCTCATCGCCCACCACAACCAGCTGTGGCAAAAGCAGGGTCTGAAGGTGGAAAAGCCGCGCATGTTCCGCGGCTGGGCGCAGATCGTCGAAGCGTTCCTGGCCGGCCAGGTCAACGTGGTGCACATGCTGTCGCCGATGACGGTGTACGCGCGCTATGGCAGCCATTCGCCGTCCAAGGTGGTCGCGTGGAACCACGTCGACGGCTCCGCGCTGGCCATCGCGCTGGCCAAGAAGATGAAGGACGTGTCGGGCCTGGGCGGCACCACGTTCGCCATCCCGTTCTGGTATTCGGTGCACAACGTCATCCTGCAGGTGATGTTCAAGAAGCACGGCATTACGCCAATCAGCGAAGGCACGCCGAAAGCCAACGAAGTGAAGCTGGTGGTGATGGCGCCGTCGGACATGCTGCCTGGCCTGGCGACCGGGCGCATTTCGGGCTACATCGTGGCCGAACCGTTCGTGGCGCTGGCCGAAATCAAGAAATTCGGCCGCGTGCTGCGCTTTACCGGCGACGTGTGGAAAAACCACGCCTGCTGCGTGGTGCAAATGCATCAGCGTGACCTGGACAAGCGCCCCGCGTGGACGCAAAAAGTCGTCAACGGCATCGTCGAAGCGCAGGCGTGGACACGCCAGCATCGCGACGCCGCCGCGCACATCCTGTCACGCAGCGCGCCCGACCACTACACGCCGCACGCCTACGCCACGCTGGCCAAGGTACTGGCGCCGCCGGCGTCGGACACGGCGTATTACGAATCCACCGGCGCCATCCAGCACCGCGACTGGGACGAGCACCGCATCGACTTCCAGCCGTATCCGTACCCCAGCTACACCGAAAAGCTCATCGAGCTGCTGCGCGGCACGGTGGTGGAAGGCAAGAGCGCGTTCCTGAAAACGCTCGACCCCGCGTTGGCCGCGCACGATCTTGTCGACGACCGCTTCGTGCGCAAGGCCATCGCCCAGGTGGGCGGCATGGGCGTGTTCGACCAGCCGGCCAGCTTCGAGCGCACCGAGATCATCGCGCCATGAACGCCGTCGCCGCCGCTTTGCCGCGCGTGCACCGGCCGCGCGGAACCGGCTGGCTGACCCGCATCGGCCTGGCCGCGCTGGGCCTGGCCGTGCTGGTCGGCCTGTGGGCCAGCGTGACCGCGTGGCTGCGCTCGACCACGCCGCTGGCCGCGATGCTGGCGCCGGGCGCGACGTTCCATGCGCTGTACGAACTGCTTGCCAGCGGCCAGCTTGATGACGACATCGCGGTATCGCTCAAGCGCGTGCTGGTCAGCCTGGTCGCCTCCCTGGTGCTGGGCGTGCCGATCGGCATCGCGGTCGGCGCCTCGCGCCGGCTCGATCAGGCCACCGGCAGCGCGTTCCAGTTTTTGCGCATGATTTCGCCGCTGTCATGGATGCCGATCGCGGTGATGGCCTTCGGCATCGGCAACGAACCGATCTACTTCCTGCTCACCATCACCGCCATCTGGCCGATCGTGCTGGCCACGGCCGCCGGCGTGCGGGCGCTGGACCCGCATTGGCTGATGCTGGCCAAAAGCCTGGGCGCCAACCGCCGCGAAACGCTGTGGCACGTCGTCATTCCCGGCATCCTCGGGCACATCCTGACCGGCGTGCGCGTGGCCATCGGCATGATCTGGATCTTGCTGATTCCGTGTGAAATGCTGGGCGTCAGCTCGGGCCTGGGCTATTTCATCCTCGACACGCGCGACCGCCTGGCGTATTCCGAACTGATGGCCGTGATCCTCGTGATCGGCTTTCTGGGCCTGCTGCTTGACGGCGCCGCGCAATGCCTGCGACATTGGCTGGGCGGCGACGGCAACCCCGCTTGACGCATATGCCATTGCATCATTGGTCACGTTTGGCCATCCATCTGTAGATTCGTCCGCCATGAACTTCGCGCTCATTACCACCATTACGTCCATTATCACGACCGGTACCGGCCGTGGATGGGCAGGTGTGCGCAGTTAAGTTCTGACACCTTCGGCCCATCCCGCTCACGGGATGGGTCCAGCGACCTTCCCGCGAACGGAACGGGCCTCCCACAGGAGAGCCGAGTGAACGTCCGTGTATCGCAAGCCCTACCCGCCCTTGAGCCATCGCCCCGTGCCGCGACGTCCGCGCGCATGCGCACGCTGGCGCTGGGCATTGTCGGCCCCGGTCGCGTCGGCGGCGCCCTGCTGGAACAGTTGCGCGCCTCGCGCGAGCGCCTCAAACGCACGCATCGTCTGGATTTGCAGCTGCGCGCGGTGATCGACAGCCGCCACATGTGGCTCGATTGCGACGACGACGCGCTGAACGGCCGCCACGGTGGCGCGCAGATCTGGCGTCCGGCCACGCTGGCCGACCTGGGCCCGTACCTGCAGCAATCGCACGCGCATGCGGTGATCGTCGATTGCAGCGCCAGCGAGGAAGTGGTGCGCCATTACGCCGACTGGTTCACCGCCGGCATCCACGTCGTCACGCCGAACAAACTGGCCGAGTCGGGGCCGCTGGAACGCTGGCACGCGCTGCGCGAAACCGCCTCGCACAGCGGCGCGCAGTGGCTGTACGAAACCACCGTCGGCGCCGGCTTGCCGGTCATCAAGACCCTGCGCGAGCTTATCGACACCGGCGACCATCTCACCTCCATCGAGGGCATGCTGTCGGGCACGCTGGCCTGGCTGCTGGACCAGTTCGACGGCCAGCGCGCGTTTTCCGACCTGGTGCGCGACGCCATCGTGGCCGGTTACGCCGAGCCCGATCCGCGCCTGGACCTGGGCGGCATGGACGTGGCGCGCAAGCTGGTGATCCTGGCGCGCGAGGCAGGGCTTACACTGTCGCTGGACGACGTGGAAGTCGAATCACTGGTTCCCGCGGAACTGGCCGATGTCGACGCCGAAACCTTCATGCACAAACTTGCGCAACTGGATGCCCCGATGACCCGCCGCCTGGCCCAGGCCAGCGCGCGCAACGGCGTGCTGCGCTACGTGGCACGGCTGAGCGCCGAAGGCCACGCGCGCGTCGCGCTGGAAGTTGTGCCGCGCTCGCATCCGCTGGCCAACGCGCGGCTGACCGACAACATGGTGGTGTTTTCCACCCGCCGCTATTGCGACAACCCGCTGGTGGTGCAAGGTCCCGGCGCCGGCCCGGAAGTGACCGCCGCCGGCGTGTTCGCCGACGTGTTGCGCGTGGCGCAGCAGGTGGCCGCATGAGCGCGCACGTCCAGCAGGCGACCGCGTTCGCGCCCGGCAGCGTCGGCAACATCGGCGTGGGTTTCGATGTGCTCGGCCACAGCGTCGGCTGCGTCGGCGACACCGCCACGGTGCGCCGCATCGACACCCCGGACGTGCGCATCGCCGCCATCACCGGCTGCGTCACGCAATTGCCGACCGAGGCCGCGCGCAACACGGCCGGCGCGTCGCTGCTGTCGTTCCGGCGCGCGCTCAAATTGCCGTTCGGGCTGGAGCTGACGCTGGCCAAGGGCATTCCGCTGGGTTCCGGCATGGGCGGCTCGGCCGCGTCCTGCGTGGCAGCCCTGCTGGCGGCCAACGCCTTGCTGGACAAGCCGCTCACGCCACGCGAACTGTATGCGTTCGCCATGGACGGCGAAGCCGTCGCCAGCGGCGGCCGACATGGCGACAACCTCGGTTCGATGCTGCTGGGCGGCGTGGTCATGGCCACGCCCGACCGGCTCGAACGCATCGACGTGCCGGATGCCTGGCACGTCGCGCTGGTGCATCCGCACATGGTGCTGGAAACGCGCAAGTCGCGCGCCGCGCTGGTCGGCGACTACGCTTTGAAAGAATTCGTGGCGCAAAGCACCAACCTCGCGCAGGTGCTGGTCGGCTGCTTCAAGGGTGATGCCGACCTGGTGCGGGCCGGCTTGTCCGACGTGCTCATCGAGCCGCGCCGCGCGCCGCTCATCCCCGGTTTTGCCGCCGTCAAGCAGGCCGCGCTGGACCACGGCGCCATGGGCGCCAGCATTTCCGGCGGCGGCCCGAGCGTGTTCGGCTGGTTTGAAACGCGCGCGCAGGCGCAGGCCGCGGTCGGCGCCATGGTGGCCGCATTTGCCGCCGTTGGTCTCGACGCCGACCCCTACGTCGCCCCTGTCAACGGCCCCGCGGCGCACCTTGTCACCAGCCGCAGCGTCTCAACCGCAACCCTGTAGGAACCCGCCCGCGGGCGATCAATACCCGACTGCCACCGGCTTGATCGCGCGCAGGCGCGCTCCCACAACAGCCACAGCAAAACCCACCTCGCGAGCTACCATGGAATATCTCAGCACCCGCCAACACGCTCCCGCCGTCACTGTCGGCCCCGCCATCGCGGCCGGTCTGGCGCCGGATGGCGGCCTGTATGTGCCCGAACACATGCCGCAGGTCGATCCGGCGGCGTTTGATGCCGACGCGCCACTGGCCGTGCTGGCCACGCAACTGATCGCTCCGTTTTTTGCCGATGATCCGCTGGCCGACGCGCTGCCCGACATCTGCGCCGAAGCCTTCACATTCCCGGCGCCAACGACGGCCTTGCCGTGGGCCGACGCCGATCTGCTGGAACTGTTCCACGGCCCGACCGCCGCGTTCAAGGATTTCGGCGCGCGCTTCCTTGCCGCCTGCGTGCGCCGCCTCAACGCGGACGCCGCACACCCGCTGACGGTGCTGGTCGCCACCTCCGGTGACACCGGTGCGGCCGTGGCCAGCGCGTTCCACAACGCGCCGGGCATCGAGGTGGTCATCGTTTATCCCGACGGCCGCGTGTCGCCGCGCCAGGCGCACCAGCTGGGCTGCTTCGGCAACAACGTGCGCACGTATCGCGTCGACGGCGGCTTCGACGCCTGCCAGCAACTGGTCAAGCAGGCACTGGCCGACAACGCGCTCAAGACCGCCACGCCGCTCACCTCGGCCAACTCGATCAGCCTGGGCCGCCTGCTGCCGCAGATGAGTTATTACGCGCAAACGGCATTGCGCCACCAGCGTGCCACCGGCAAGAAAGCCAATTTCATCATCCCGACCGGCAACCTCGGCAACGCGCTGGCCTGTGTGTGGGCGCGTGCCATGGGCCTGCCGATCGACGCCATCCACCTGGCATCCAATGCCAACCGCACGCTGCCGGACTACTTTGCCGGCAACGCCTATCGCGCACGTCCCGGCGTGGCCACCATCGCCAACGCCATGGACATCGGCGCACCGAGCAACTTCGAGCGCCTGCGCTGGCTGTGGCAGGGTGATGACGCCGCGTTGCAGCAGGCGTTCCAGGCCGGCAGCGTGGACGACGCCAGCATCCGCACCACCATCAGCGAGCTGGCGCACACGCACGATCTGGTCGTGTGCCCGCACACGGCCACGGCCATGACGGAGCTTTCGCGCCAGCGCCAGCGTGGCGACACGCGGCACTGGATCGTCGTGTCCACCGCACACCCGGCCAAATTCGAGCAAACCGTCGAGCCGCTGGTCGGCCACGCCGTCGCCGTGCCGCCGGCACTGGCCGCATTGCTGGAGCGTTCCTCGCAGGCGCGCCCGCTGTCGGCCGATTACGCCGCGCTGCGCGACGAGCTGGCCGGGGTGGCGGCGTGAATGCCGGTTGTCCTGCGACAACGACATTTCCGTTTCCAAGCCGTGTCCGCACAAGCCCCCGATCCACATTGCTCGTCGGCATTTCGCGAAATGCGCATCTACGGCGCCACGCGCGGCCACTCGCCGGCAAGCAATATCCATCGTGGCGCGGCTCACCAACCTGCTGACCGCCTTGGGCCATTCCCATCCCGGCCAGCATTGGAATCGCCATCTTGCGCACGGTCGACCGGATTGGACAGCACCATGATGGAGGCCATCGAGCAGGTCGCTGCGACACGCCAAACCATGCGCCGACGTACGGATGCAATATTCGCAACGGCCATATGGACGTCCATCCCATTTTGTCCTTTGTGCGTTGACACGCCCATTTTTACCGCGTAGCTTTGACCGCATGTTCACCGACGCCCGCCAAGTTCTTCGCCTCGACCGCCGAATTATTTCGGCCGCCGGCACGCGCTTGTCGCTCGTCAACTCCCTCGCGCTCGTGCTCATTCTCGTGCTTATTATCAGCTCGGGTGCGGGATAGGGCGCGCGTCGAAAACGACACACAACCTCAACCCCGCACCCGAAAGGATGCGGGGTTTTTTGTTGCTTCACCAACGGAAACTCCCATGCCACAACAAGACCAAGCCCCCCCGGAAAGCGACGTGCGCGAGCACGTGCGCATCTTTGACACCACGCTGCGCGACGGCGAGCAGGCGCCCGGTTTTTCCATGAACCGCGCGCAGAAACTCGTCATGGCCAAGGCGCTGGGCGAACTGGGTGTGGACGTGCTTGAAGCCGGCTTTCCGGCCGCCTCGCCGGACGATGCGGCGGCGGTGGCCGAGATCGCCGCGAGCGTGCGCGAGCCGGCGGTGTGCGCGCTGGCGCGTTGCGTGCCGGGCGACATCGAGGCGTCGCTGAAGGCGTTGGAAAAGGCCCGCGCGCCACGCGTACACCTGTTTTTGTCGACCAGCCCGCTGCATCGCGAGTTCAAGCTGCACATGACCAAGGAACAGGTGGTCGAGGCGGCGGTGAAGTCGGTCACGCATGCGCGCAAGTATTGCGACGACGTCGAGTTTTCGCCCGAGGACGGGTTGCGCACCGAACGCGATTTTTTGATCGAAGTGTTGAACGCCGTGGTCGCCGCCGGCGCCACCACGCTGAACGTGCCGGACACCGTCGGCTACACCACGCCGGCCGAAATCACCGACCTGTTCCGCTTCATGCGCGCCAATGTCGACGGTGCCGACAAGGTGGTTTTCTCGGCCCATTGCCACGACGACCTGGGCATGGCAGTGGCCAATTCGCTGGCCGCCGTGCAGGGTGGCGCGCGTCAGGTCGAGTGCGCCATCAACGGCATCGGCGAGCGCGCCGGCAATGCCTCGCTGGAAGAAGTGGTGATGGCGCTGCACGTGCGCGGCGCGTATTACGGCGCCACCACGCACCTGAACACGCAGCGCATCTACTCGGTGTCGCGCCTGCTGTCGCACACCACCGGCCAGGAAGTGCAGCGCAACAAGGCCATCGTCGGCGCCAACGCATTCGCGCACGAATCCGGCATCCACCAGCACGGCGTGCTGAGCCATCCGGGTACCTACGAAATCATGTCCGCCGAAGACGTCGGCGTGCCGAAGACGCCGTTGACGCTGGGCAAGCATTCCGGCCGTGCGGCGCTGCGCAAGCGTTTGTCCAGCCTGGGTTTCGAGCTGGACGACGTGGCGCTGGCCGCGCTGTTCAAGCGCTTCAAGGATCTGGCCGACCGTCGCGGCGAAGTCTATGACGGCGACCTGGAAGCGCTGGCGCAAGGGCGCAATCCGGACGATGCCGGCCCGTGGCGCATCACGCAATTGCATACCACCGCACACTTCGGTTCCGGCGCTTCGGCGGCGGTCACGCTGACCCACGAAGACGGCCGCGTGGTGGCCGAGGCCGCCATCGGCGACGGCCCGGTCGACGCCGTGCTGCGCACGTTGCAACGCGCCACCGGCGAAGCCGTCGAGCTGACCGATTTTCGCGTCGATGCGACCAGCGAGGGTGGCGACGCGCAAGGCCGGGTGACGCTGAACGTGCGCCACGCCGGCCAGCAATGGGGCGGCCACGGCTTCTCCACCGACATCGTCGAGGCATCCGCACAGGCCGCGCTGGACGTCCTGAACCGCATCGCCCGCTCGCACGCCAAGACGACCGAGCCGACCAAGGAAACCGCATGAACGCGCCGCGCACATTGTTTGAAAAAGTCTGGGCCGCCCACGAAGTGACGGCGCAGTCGGCTGATCATCCGGCCATTTTGTACATCGACCTGCACCTGATCCACGAAGTCACCTCGCCGCAGGCGTTTGCCGTATTGCGCGAGCGCGGCCTGAAAGTACGTCGGCCAGAACGCACGCTGGGCACGCTGGACCATTCCACGCCAACCCTGCCAGCCGATGCCGCCGGCCATCGTCCGTACGTCACCCCGCAGGCCGAAAAGCAGGTTCACACGCTGGAACAAAACTGCCGCGATTTCGGCGTCACCCTGCACGGCTGGGACAGCGACCAGCGCGGCATCGTGCACGTGATGGGCCCGGAAGTGGGCGCCACGCAGCCGGGCATGACGATCGTGTGCGGCGACAGCCACACCGCCACGCACGGTGCGTTCGGCGCGCTGGCTTTCGGCATCGGCACCACCGAGGTGGGCCACGTGCTGGCCACGCAATGCCTGCTGCAATCCAAGCCGAAAACCTTCGCCATCCACGTCGACGGCAAGCTGGCGCCGGGCGTATCGGCGAAGGATCTGATCCTGCACATCATCGGCACCATCGGCGTGGATGGCGGCACCGGCCACGTGCTGGAGTACCGCGGCGAAGCGATCCGCGCACTGTCGATGGAAGAACGCATGACGGTGTGCAACATGTCGATCGAAGCCGGTGCGCGTGCCGGCATGATCGCGCCGGACGAAACCACCTTTGCCTGGCTGAAAGGCCGCCCGCGCGCGCCGCAAGGTGCCGCCTGGGACCACGCCGTCGAAACCTGGAAGCAACTGGCCAGCGACCCCGGCGCCACGTATGACCGCGAAGTGCACATCGACGCAACCAAGGTGCGCCCGACGGTGAGCTACGGCACGCATCCGGGCATGGTCACCACGTTCGACACGCCGGTGCCGGCCGCCGCCAGCGCCGACGCGCAGCGCGCACTGGACTACATGCAGCTGACCGCCGGCCAGGACATGGCCAAGGTGTCGGTCGACATCGTGTTTGTCGGCAGTTGCACCAACGGGCGCCTGCCGGACCTGCGCGTGGTGGCTGACATCCTGCGTGGCCGCCGCGTCGCGCCGGGCGTGCGCATGCTGGTCGCGCCCGGTTCGGAAGCGGTGCGCCGTGACGCCGAGGCCGAAGGCCTGGACAAGGTCATCGTCGCCGCCGGTGCCGAATGGCGCCTGCCCGGCTGCTCGATGTGCATCGCCATGAACGGCGACATCGGCCAGCCCGGCCAACTGGTGGTGTCCACCTCCAACCGCAATTTCCAGGGTCGCCAGGGCAAGGGCGTGCGCACCGTGCTTGCCAGCCCCGCCACCGCCGCGGCGTCCGCCGTCGCCGGCCACGTGGCCGATCCCACGCCGTATCTGACCGAGGTGGCCGCATGAATCCCGTCACGCACATCGTTTCGCGCAGCGTCGTCCTGCCGGTGGACAACATCGACACCGACCGCATCATTCCCGCGCGCTTCTTGACCACCACCTCGCGCACCGGCCTGGGCGCGCACGCGTTCCAGGATTGGCGCTACGCCGACGACGGCACGCCGAACCCGGATTTCGTGCTCAACACGCCGCAAGCCGAGGGCTGCGCGATCCTGGTGGCCGGGCACAACTTCGGCTGCGGCTCGTCGCGCGAACACGCGCCGTGGGCGCTGCTGGATGCCGGCATCAAGGCCGTGATCTCGTCCGAAATTGCCGACATTTTCCGCAACAACGCGCTCAAGAACGGCCTGCTGGCCATCGTGCTGGACACCGACGCGCACCACTGGCTGCTGGTGCATCCGGGCGTGGAAGTGGCCATCGACGTGGCCGCCGGCCGCATCGACGCGGGCGACCGGCACTTCACGTTCGAGCTCGACCCGTTCGCGCGCCATTGCCTGCTCGAAGGCGTCGATCCGCTCGGCTTCATCCAGCAGCACGAAGACGCCATCGCCGCCTTCGAAGCGCGCCGCGCCGCCTGATTTTTCATGTCTTTCATCACCAGGGATTTTTCATGCAAGCCCAATTGACCTTATTGCCCGGCGACGGCGTCGGCCCCGAAGTCGTCGCCGCCGCGCGCCAGGTGCTGGACACGGTCGCCGCGCAGGCCGGCCACACGTTCACGTACGACGAGCAGCTGCTGGGCGGCTGCGCCATCGACGCCACCGGCGAGCCGCTGCCGGAAGCGACCTGCGCCTCGTGCCTGTCGGCCGATGCCATCTTGCTGGGTGCCGTCGGCGGCCCGAAATGGTCCGACCCGTCCGCGCCGGTGCGCCCCGAGCAGGGCCTGCTGGCACTGCGCGCGGCGCTGGGCGTGTACGCCAACCTGCGCCCGGTACACGTGCATCCCGAGCTGGCCGAGCGCTCGCCGCTGAAAAACGCGCGCCTCAAGGATGTCGATTTCGTGGTTGTGCGCGAGCTGACCGGCGGCGCGTACTTCGGTGCC
>DASVGR010000052.1:0-13694 GCA_036379395.1 Rhodanobacteraceae bacterium
CCCGAAGCCGCCGGCGACCGGCGCGCCCTGATAGCCGCCCATGCGCGACGGCGCCGGCCCGTGCAGACCAAACGCCAGCACCACGACAATGTCGACGGCGACGACGATGGCGATGACGGCCAGCACGAACAACACCACCAGCCGGCGGCTGGAGCGGTGGACCTTGGCCTGCTGCGCGAAAAAATCCATGGCAATGGCTACCCGAAAGGCCGTCAGGCAAGATCAGCCGAAGGACACCTTCGGCGCCTCGCGCGCTTCCGGGTTTTCCAGCTGCAGCGGTTCGGCCGGCTGAAAACCGAAGCTGCCGGCCACGATGGACGCCGGGAACGTCTCGCGATGGTTGTTGTAGGTCATCACCGAGTCGTTGTACGCCTGGCGCGCGAACGCGATGCGGTTTTCCGTCGAGGTGAGCTCCTCGGACAGCTGCATCATGTTCTGGTTGGCCTTGAGGTCGGGATACGACTCCTGCAACGCGAACAGATGGCCCAGGGTTTGCGTGAGCGCATTTTCCGAACGCCCCAGTTCCTGCATCGCGGCGGCGTCGCCCGGATTGGCCTTGGCACCCTGCAGGCCGTTCACGGCGGCGGTGCGCGCGGCGGTCACGGCCTCGAGTGTTTCGCGCTCGTGCTTGAGGTAGCCCTTGGCCGTCTCGACCAGGTTGGGAATCAGATCGTGGCGGCGCGTCAGCTGCACGTCGATCTGCGCGAAGTTGTTCTTGTAGCCGTTGCGCGCGCGTACCAGGCCGTTGTAGACGGCAATGAAGTACCCCACAATGACGACGACAATTATCAGAACGACAATCAAGCCAATCATCAATCTTTTCTCCCCGGCGCACCCGCGCCTTTGCACGCCCAGAGTACCATGCTGCCACGTCTTGCCGTCGCCCTCGCGCTTGCTTGCGCGGGCCTAGCCGCCGTCCCCGCCAACGCGGCTTCCACGTCCCGATCCGCTTCCCGCCAGACCACCCTTGCCGACACCTCGCAACCGGCTTCGAACCAGCGCATCAAGGCGGCCATCCACGCCTACAACGGCTGGCTCAACCAGGTCAAACGACGCAATGACGTCGTGGGTCTGGCCACGGCTGTCGTGGTTGACGGGCACGTTCGCTACGAACGCACCATGGGCTACGCCGATGCCGCCACCGGCGCGCACGTCGAACCCTACACGGTGTTTCGCCTGGCTTCCCTGTCCAAGGCTTTCGCCACTGCCATGACCGGCCTGCTGGTGCAGCGGGGGCGCCTGTCGTGGAACTCGCGCCTCAAGGACATCCTGCCGTTCTTCCAGCTCAAGGACATCGATGACACGCGCAATGCCACCGTCGGCGACATCGCCGGCCAGCGCATCGGCCTGCCGCGCAACAGCTACGACCTGCGCCTGGAAGACCACGTGCCGTACACCGAGCTGGTGCGGCAGCTGTATCGCATCAAGCCGATCTGCAACGTCGGCGATTGCTACAGTTACCAGAACGTCGCCTTCAGCATGCTGGGCGATGTCATCCACGCCAAGACCGGCAATTTTTTCGATTACGAAGTCGGCGCCAATCTGTTCCACCCCCTGGGCATGACGACCGCCAGCTACGGGCGCGACGGGCTGGAACACAGCAGAAGCTGGGCGCACCCGCATCGCTGGAGCCGTCACCACTGGGTGCCCTACGAACCCAAGCTCGACTATTACCGCGTGTCGCCCGCGGCCGGCGTCAACGCATCCATCCGCGACATGGAACAGTGGCTGATCGCGCAGATGGGCTACCGCCCCGACGTGTTGTCGCCGGCATTGCTGAAGACACTGCACGCACCCGGCATCAACACGCCCAGCGAGACATGGGCCACCCCCTGGCGGCGCGCGCGCGTGCATCATGCGCACTACGCGCTGGGCTGGCGCGTCTACGACTACGCCGGGCATACCCTGATCTTCCACGCCGGCGCGGTGCAGGGCTATCGCACCGAGATCGCCTTCCTGCCCGACCTGCACGTCGGCATGATCATCCTGTGGAACTGCACCGATCCCGTTCCCGGCCGGTTGCTGCCCATGTTTTTCGACCGCGTGCTGGGCCTGCCGTCCGTGGATTGGGCGCACCTCGACGGCAAGCGGCTGCACCACTGACGACGATACGGGCGGCATCGCCGCCAACCCGCGGAAGGCTGTTGCCTTGTGCTTGCGCTGCCACCCCGCAATGCAAAAGGCCGGCACGGGCAGTCCCGTACCGGCCTTTTGCTTGCCGCCGCACGCGGCAGTCGATGATCAGCGACTGCCGAGCGTGAACTCGATGCGCTGCTGCATCGTCACCGGCATCGGCTTGCCGTTGCGCAACGCCGGCTTGTACACCCAGCGCGACACGGCACGCACGGCCTCGCGGTCGAACACGTGATGCGGCTGCGACGCGATCACGTGCGCATTGCTCACTTCGCCGTTTGTTCCCACCGTGTACTCGACCAGCACCCAGCCCTGCCTGCGCATGCGCTGCGCGGCCGGCGGATAACGCGGCTCGACACGCTTGATCAGCACCGCGCCCTGGATGACGACCTTGGGTGCGGCCGGTGCCGCGGCCGGTTGCTGTTGCGCGCTGGCCTGCGAGGTTGCCGGCTGCGATTTCTCCGCGGCGACCGTCTGCGCGGCCAGCTCCTTCTGCTTGGCCTGCTCGGCCGCCTTCTGCTTGGCCTGCGCCGCAGCCTGCTTGGCCTCCGTCGCCGCCTGCTGTTGCTGCTGGGCCAGCAACTGGGCTTGCTGCACCTTGACCTTGCGCTGCGCATCCAGCTTGGAACGCAGAATGGTCAACGTGTAGTTGTCCGGATCGGCCTTGGCCAACAAGCCAATCTCGCGATCAGCCTCGTCGAACTGGCCCTGGTTGATCACCTGCTCGGCGGCATTCGCGGCAAACGGGAAAGTCTCGCGCAACGCATCCTTGGCCACCTGGTTGTTGGGCTGGCGTGCCAGCACCTGCAGGTAAAACTCGAAAGCATTGTTGCCCTGGGGCGCCAACAGGCGCTGGTCCTTGATGGCCTTGCTGGCCTCGGCCAGAAGCTCCTGCGTGGACAAGGACGCGACATTGACCGGTGGCGCCGTTTTCTGAACCACCTTGCCGGCCGTCTGCGCAAGCGGCTGGCTGGCTTTTATCGCTGCCTGCCGAGGCTTGATGATGAGAAACCATGCGGCCGCCAGAATGCCGACGATGATGGCAATGACAACCAGAAAGGTCACGACAGACGCGCCGTGCACGCGCCGGGACGAAGAAACAGGCTTTGCAATATTCATGGGCACTTCGCTAGTGATTCACTCGCCCGTGCGGACAATTCCCGCGGGACAAGGCACCTGCTTGCGGCCGGCCATCCGAAACGGGAATCCGGGTGCACGTCAAGCCGACCTGCACTGCAATCCTACGCAGATCAGCGACGACGCACCGAACACTTGCCAGGACCCCCCTGTCGAACCCCACCAGCAGGCAAAAACCTCATGCCGCGGTACGGACTGACGAAAGGTACCCCGTTTTCACCGCGCTTGCCAATAGGAAAGCTTCCTGCGGTGGCCGGTCGCAGCACCAACGAAACGCCCCGGACAAGCCGGGGCGAAATCCGTTGCTGCGATGAACAACCTGCGCTGGGCAACCGCAAGCCGATCATCGGCAACCAGACGGACGTCGACTCACCCCTTGCGGGAAGTCGTCGAAGCACGTTTTTTGGAAACACGCGTGGCACTTGCCACACGCGAAGCTGCCGGCTTCGGCGCAGCGGCTTTCTTGACCGCCGCCTTCTTGGCCGGAGCCTTGCGCGCCGTCTTCTTTGCGGCAGCCTTCTTCACCGCCGCCTTTTTGGCCGGCGCCTTCTTGGCAACACTCTTCTTGGCAGTGGCCTTCTTGGCGACCGTCTTCTTCACGGCTGCTTTCTTGGCCGGTGCCTTCTTGGCAGCCTTCTTGACGGCCGTCTTGCGGGTCGCCTTCTTCACCGCCGTCTTGGTGGCCTTGCGGGCCGCCTTGCTTGCAGTCTTCTTGGCCGCAACCTTCTTGGTTGCAACCTTCTTTGCCGGCGCCTTGCGCGCCGTCTTCTTGGCGGCAGTCTTCTTGACCGGCGCCTTCTTGGTGGTCTTGCCTGAACTCGCCTTCTTGGCGGCAGGTTTCTTGACAGCTTTGCTTGCAGTAACCATGGCTCGTCTCAGCTCCTCATCGGTTGGCAGTGGTTGCCCAGTAAACGCATGCAGAAACGCCTCGCACAAAAGGTCACTGTTGGTGGCGTGCCGCAGGTTGTTTATCTGACGTCGTGTACGTTCGTTGGAAAGCAGTCGCAACACATGCACCGGAACCGAGACGGTGATCTTGCGTACGGCCCCCGCCTTGTCCCCGTGCTTCACGTATGGTTTGACGTATTTCACATGACTCCTCGCACGCACTCCATCATTGGAGGCAAAAACTATTCCTGATAAAACGTGGTGTCAATCAATTTGAACCCATGCATGCACGAGCCATCACCACGCACCCACGCGAACCCAGCAGACGGTTCGCCAAAAACTTTTCAGGTTAAAGCCGTATAGACATTTAAACGTCCATTCATGAATGACGGAAAATATCACTCGAACAGCCACCCGGAATGCCCATTGTCCGGTGCACTCCGGACCTGCCATGACGGCGACGGCATACAGCAAAAGGGCCGGCGTAGCCGGCCCTTTTGCTGACGCAACCCGCTTGTCAATGCTCATCAGCCTCGAGCAATTGCGCGTAATCATCCGGTCCCAGCAACTTGTCGAAATCGGCGACATCGTCCGGCTTCACGACAAACAGCCACCCTTCGCCATACGCATCCTGGTTGATGAGCTCGGGGTTGTCGTTCAGCGCCTCGTTGACGGCAACCACGTTCCCGACAATCGGCGGATAAATGTCGGAAGCCGACTTCACCGACTCGACCACGGCCGCGCCGTTGTCGGCATCGAGATGCGCACCGACTTCCGGCAACTCGACATAGACGAGATCGCCCAGAAGATTCTGCGCATGGTCGGAGATGCCCACGCGGACATTGCCGTCATCTTCCAGACGGGCCCACTCGTGGGTCTTGAGAAATTTGAGATCGCCAGGGATGTCGCTCATGGAAGTGTGCCTTGACCGGATCGATGAGAAAGAAAGGATTTTAGCCCGACTGCCCGTCCGTGGTGGACATCAGGCAATGCCGTCACGCGGCTTGCCATCACGCACGAACGGATATTTGACCACACGCACCGGAACCTCGCGCCCACGGATGTCGACACGCACGTCGTCGCCCAGCTCGCCCGCCGGCACGCGCGCAAAGGCAATCGCCTTGCCCAGGGTCGGCGCGAACACGCCGGACAGGATGGTGCCGTCACCGGCGGCGGTCAGCACCTTCTGGCCATGGCGCAACACGCCCTTGGCGTCCATGACCAGACCGACCATGCGCTGCGGCACGCCATCGGCCTTTTGTTTTTCCAGCGCGGCGCGGCCGATGAAATCGCGGCCTTCGTCCAGCGACACCGTCCAGCCGAGATTGGCTTCCCACGGCGTGACATTTTCGTCCATGTCCTGGCCGTAAAGATTCATGCCGGCCTCCAGGCGCAACGTGTCGCGCGCCGCCAGACCCGCCGGCTGGACACCCGCCTGCGCCAGCGCATCCCACAGGTCATGCGCATGATCGGCCGGCACCATGATCTCGAAACCGTCCTCGCCGGTGTAGCCGGTGCGCGCGACGAACAACGGCACGCCATGCAGGCCTTGCGCGGCCGCGGCACTGAAACGCTTGAGCGCCGTGATGCGTTCGCGATCGACGTCGGCCAGCAAGTTGATCACGATGTCGCGCGCCTGGGGTCCCTGCACGGCAATCATGGCCAGATCCGGCCGCGGCTTGATCTCGACGCCGAACGGCTCGGCATGCCGGTGCAACCAGGCCAGATCCTTTTCCGTCGTGGCCGCATTGACGACGCAGCGGAAAAACGCATCGCCCAGGTCATACGTGATGAGGTCGTCGACCACGCCGCCGCGCTCGTTCAACATGCACGAATACAGCGCCTTGCCGCTGGTGATCTTGTCGATGTTGTTGGCCAGCAGGTGACGCAGGAACTCGCGCGTGCGTTCGCCGCGCAAATCGACCGCGCGCATGTGCGACACGTCGAACATGCCGGCAGCGCGACGCACGGCATGGTGCTCGTCAATCTGCGAGCCGTAATTGACCGGCATGTCCCAACCGCCGAAATCGACCATGCGCGCGCCAAGGGCGCGATGGGTCGCATTGAGTACCGTTTGCTGTGTCATGGACGAAAACCACCGGGAATATGCAGAGCAGGCATTATGCCGGGGACCCTCCGGACAGCCAAGCATTCAGGCCGCCGTGGGCTCCACCGGATACGCCGGCGAGGCGTCCAGCGCCGCTTCGCACATGGCCGCCAGCTCCAGCAGACGCAGATCCGAGCCGCGCGGCCCGATCAGCTGCATGCCGATCGGCAGGCCGTTGGGCAGCAGCCCCATGGGAATGCTCACGGCCGGGCACGCCGCCAGACTGGCAAACGCGGTCAGGTCGGCCTGATTGGCCGGCACCGGACCGTCCAGCGCAAACGCGCCCTGCGGCGTGGTCGGCGTGATCAGCACATCGACCTGCGCGAACAGGCGGCGCATCTTCAGCGCCGCATCATCCAGCACGCGATCGGCGCGCGCGTAATCGGCCGCCGACTTGCTGGCGGCGTAATCGAGCATGTGCCGGAAGCCCGGCGACACCGGAATGTCGGCATTGGCCAGATCGGCGGCAAACGTGTCGAGCATTTCGGCTTCCATCAGCAACAGGCCGGCGCGACGCGAGCGCGCGAAATTCCAGTCGCTGAAATCCACCGTCTGCCGCTCGCCCAGCGCACGCGGCAACTTGGACAAGGCATCGTTGAAGACCGCCATGACGTCCGCGTCCACGCCCAGGCCGGCCAGATCCGGCAACAGGCCGGTGCGCAGATGCGTCGGGTCCCAGTCTGGCGGCGACAACGCGACGCGGCGATGGCGCGAACGCACGTCGTCGGCGTCGTAGCCGGCCAGCACCTGCAGCAGCACGGTCAGGTCGTCGACACTGCGCGCCAGAAGGCCCACGGCGTCCAGCCGCCGCGCTGCCGGCACCAGTCCGCGCGTGGAAATCTCGCCGTGCGTCGGCTTGATGGCGCACACGCCGCAATAGCTGGCCGGGATGCGGATTGAGCCGAGGCTGTCCGACCCCACGGCCGCCACCGCCATGCCCGAAGCCACGGCCGCGGCCGAGCCGCCGGACGAGCCGCCGGCCGTGAAGCCGTGCCGGAACGGATTGTGCGTGGCGCCGGTATGTGGATTGTTGGTGCTCGCGCCCAGCGCGCCCTCGTCCATGTTGGTCTTGCCCAGCACCACGGCACCGGCGGCGCGCAGGCGTCCGGTCACGTGCGCGTCATGCGTGGCCGGCACGTTGGCGCGCGCCGGCAAGCCGGCGCCGGTCGGCCAACCGGCGATGTCGAAATTGTCCTTGAGTGCCAGCGGAATGCCGTCCAGACGTCCCAGCAAACCGTCACGGCGACGCCGCGCGGCGTTTTGCACCTGCTCGTCCAGCAAGCCCGAGCGCGAATCGACAAACGCGTTCAAGGCCGGATTGAGCCGCTCGATGGCCTCGCGGTAGGCATCGGCCAGCGCCTGCGGCGTGGTGCGCTCCAGTGCCAGCCAATGCAGGATCTGGCACAGGCTGGCGCGGCGAAGTTCAACGGCGTCGACAGGCGGCAATGTATTCATGCAATTCCTTTCTCCGGGGTCCGTCCCCGGCCTTTTGATGGAACTGCAATCACGGCGCAAAGGCAAGGCCATCGGCTACCATGGCGCTGATTCGACAGCGAGAGTGCGCCATGAGCGAACGCGAAACCATGCAATACGACGTGGTGGTGGTCGGCGCCGGCCCCGCCGGGCTGGCGTTTGCCATCCGCCTGAAGCAGCTCAAGCCCGACACCAACGTGTGCGTGATCGAAAAAGCGTCGATCATCGGCGGGCAGATCTTGTCCGGCGCCGTGATCGAGCCGGCGCCGCTGGACGCCCTGCTGCCCGGCTGGCGCGACAACCCGCCGCCCATCTGCATTCCGGCCGCGCACGACGCTTTCTATCTGTTGTCCGACGCCAAGCGCGCGCGCAAGCTGCCGACACCGCCGCAAATGCACAACCACGGCAACTTCATCGTGTCACTGGGCGCGCTGTGCGCGTGGCTGGCGCCGCAGGCCGAGAAACTGGGCGTGGACCTGTTCCCCGGCTTTGCCGCGGCCGACACCGTGTACAACGACGACGGCTCGGTCGCCGGCGTGCGCATCGGCGACATGGGCGTGGCCAAGGATGGCTCGCAAAAAGCCGGCTACACGCAAGGCATCGACATCCTGGCCAAGACCACCGTGCTGGCCGAAGGCTGTCGCGGCAGCCTGACCAAGCAGCTCATCAAGCGTTTTCAGCTCGACGCCGGGCACGATCCGCAAACCTACGGCATCGGCCTGAAGGAGCTGTGGCAAGTGCCGGCCGGCCGCGTCACTCCCGGCCACATCATGCACACCGTCGGCTGGCCGCTGGACAAGGCCACCTACGGCGGCAGCTTCGTGTACCAGCTGACCGACAACCGCATCGCCATCGGCTTCGTCGCCGGGCTCGATTACAAGGACCCGAACTTCCAGCCGTTCGAGGCCTTCCAGCAGATCAAGCGCCATGCGCTGATCGCGCCATTGCTTGAAGGCGGCAAGATCCTCTCGGCCGGCGCGCGTGCGCTGGTCGAAGGCGGCTACCAGTCGCTGCCGACGACCGAAATGCCCGGCGCGCTCCTGATCGGCGACGCCGCCGGCTTGCTCAACGTGCCCAAGATCAAAGGCACCCACCAGGCCATCGCCTCGGGCATGCTGGCGGCCGAACATCTGGCCGAAAAAAACGCCAGCACCGGCTTTGACGCCGTCCTGCGCGCCTCTCCCGTCGTGGCCGAGCTGAAAAAAGTGCGCAACATCCGCCCCGGTTTCCACAAGGGGCTGTGGTTCGGCCTGGCCAACGCGGCATGGGAAACCGTCATCGGCGGGCATTCCCCGTGGACGCTCAAGAACCACCACGACTGGCAGTGTCTGGAAAAACTGGGCACCTTCACCGCGCCCGACTACCACTGGGGCGAACGCACGCTGCCGCCGCGCGACCGGCTGGCCAGCGTCTACTTTGCCGCCACCGAGCACGACGAAAACCAGCCCGTGCATTTGAAGGTGCTCGACACCAACATCTGCGTCGACCGCTGCACCATCGAATACAACAACCCGTGCACGCGCTTCTGCCCGGCCGGCGTGTATGAAATGGTCAAGGACGCCGAAGGCAACCTCGACCTGCAGGTCAATGCGGCCAACTGCGTGCACTGCAAAACCTGCGACATCAAGGACCCGTACGAAAACATCCTGTGGACGACGCCGGAAGGCGGCTCGGGCCCAACCTACCAGAACCTGTAAGCCATGTCGCAAGATGTCCCCCTGACGCTGATCGACATCGGCGCCAACCTCACGCACGCCTCGTTCGCGCACGATTTCGACGCCATGCTGGCGCGCGCGCGCGACGCCGGCGTGGCGGCCATGGTCGTCACCGGCGCCGACGCGCAAGGCAGCCGCGACGCGCTGGCACTGGCGCAGGCCCACGCCGGCTACCTGTACGCCACCGCCGGCGTGCATCCGCATTGCGCCAACCAGTACAGCAGCGAAACCGACACGTTGATCCGCGAGCTGGCCGGCCACGACACCGTGCGCGCCGTGGGCGAAACGGGGCTGGATTACAACCGCAACTTCTCGCCGCGCGCCGCGCAACTGGCCGCGTTCGAAAAGCAACTGGCCATCGCCGTCGACCTCGGCATGCCGGTGTTCCTGCACCAGCGCGACGCGCACGACGACTTCATCGCCCTGCTCAAACAGGCGCGCGACGCGCTGCCGGCGGTCGTCGTGCATTGCTTCACCGACACCCGCCGCGCACTGCACGACTACCTTGATCTTGACTGCCACATCGGCATCACCGGCTGGATCTGCGACGAGCGCCGCGGCACGCACCTGGCCGGGCTGGTGCGCGACATTCCCGCCGACCGCCTGATGCTGGAAACCGACGCACCCTACCTCTTGCCGCGCGACCTTGATCCGAAACCGGCCGACCGCCGCAACGAGCCCATGTACCTGGCGCACGTCTGCCGCACCGTCGCGCGCCATCGCGGCGAAGATCCCGCCGTCACCGCCACCAACAGCACCGCCGCGGCGCGCGCGTTTTTCCGGCTGAGCTGACACCATCCCGGGTGGGAGCGCGCCCGTGCGCGATGGCCTGATTGCCGGGTTGATGCAAGATCCTTTCGCCCGCGGGCGGGCTCCTACGAAGGCAAGCTCAAAAACTCATCGCAGACCTGTAGGAGCGCGCCCGTGCGCGATGGCCTGATGCCGGGTTGAAGCAAGACCCTTTCGCCCGCGGGCGGGCTTCTACAAAGGCAAGCTCAAAAACTCATCGCAGACCTGTAGGAGCGCGCCCGCGCGCGATGGCCTGATGCCGGTTTGAAGCAAGATCCTTTCGCCCGCGGGCGGGCTCCTGCAACATCCAATTACGGCGTGATGACGCGGCTTTGGCTCGGCAACAAACCCTCCAGCGCATGCGCGCCGACGCGCACGCGGATCAGGCGCAGGGTGGGAAAACCCACGGCCGCCGTCATGCGCCGCACCTGGCGGTTGCGACCTTCGCGGATGGTCAGGTTGAGCCACGCTGTCGGCACGCTCTTGCGGAAGCGTACCGGCGGATCGCGCGGCCACAACCAATCGGGTGGCCCCGACAAACGCTCGACCTGCGCCGGGCGCGTCGGGCCGTCGTTCAGCACCACGCAGCGCCGCAACGCTTCCAGCGCGGCATCGTCCGGCTCGCGCTCGACCTGCACCAGATACGTCTTCGGCTGCTTGTGGCGCGGATCGGTCAGGCGATGTTGCAAGGCGCCGTCATCGGTCAACAGCAACAAACCCTCGCTGTCGCGATCCAGCCGTCCGGCCGCATAGACGTCTTTTTGCACGATGAAGTCGGCCAGCGTCGGACGCCCGTCCGGATCACGGAACTGGCACAGCACGCCCCACGGCTTGTTCAACGCGATCAGCATGTGCCGTCAGGTATTGATCGTCGCGGCCGCGGTGGCCGCCGACGCCGGTTTGACGAAACGCAGCGTCATGCGGTTCGCATCCGCCGGTGGCGGATTGCCGTCGCCTTCGTCCGCCGGATTGGCATTGATGCCGCTGCCGGCATCCAGCTGCAGGCCGGCCTGCGTCGCCAATTCCACGACGGTCGCCTTGCGCACGTACGGCAACGCGCCGGCGGCATCGGTATCGTCATCCGCGCGCCATGCCACCACGCCGAACACGCCGCCCGGCTTGAGCACCTGGGCCACGGCGCGGAACATCGCCGGCGCCGTGCCGTTGGCGATCCAGCGCTGCACGTCGCGGAAGCTCAGCACCATGTCGGCCGAGCCGGGCGTGCCGAGATTGGGCGTGTGCGGGTCGAACGTGGCCAGCTGCGCACGCGCAAACCGGCCCGGGTCGGACTGGAACAATTGGCGCATGGTCTGCAACGCATCGGCGGCCTGCTTGCTGGACAGGGACGACACCATGGCCGCCGTGTAGGTACCGTTGTCCTTGAGCAACGGCGCCAGGATCGACGCGTACCAGCCCTTGCCGGGATCGACCTCGATGACGGTCATGTCCGGGCGCAGGCCAAAAAACGTCAGCGTTTGCGCCGGATGACGATCCGCATCCAGGGCCTTGTCCGCCTTGCTGCGCGCCGGATCGTCCAGCACCTTGGCCAGCATCTGGCCCAGCAGTTGCGACGCGCTCATCGGCGGCGTCATTTCATCGGGCGTGTCCGGCACGCCGACCGGCTGGCCGGATGTGGCCGCCACCGTGCCAGCCACCGCCGGCGCGTGCGTCGTCGAAGCCGCGGCCGTCTTTGCCGCCGAAGCCGGCGGCGCCGAATGGCCACATGCACACAACGCCAAGGCCAGGGATGCTGCTGCGAGCGTCTTCACCATCGTTCTGTTTCCGACAGATTCCGCGGTTTTCGGCCGAGACTAGCACGGCGCCGCGAAAAGGCTGTTGTCACCTCGGTCGCGGACATACCGATTGCAGGCCGTCGACATGCTCGTGCAGGGCCGGCGCCACGCCCTGCCACATCGGGTCGAGAATGAAGTCGATGCCTTCGCGCCGCGCCAGCTTGGCGGCCGGCACGAAATCGGCGTCGCCGGCCACCAGCACGATCTGGTCGACCAGGTGCTTGTAGGCCAGCGCGGCGATGTCGATGCCGATTTTCATGTCGACCTGGCTCTGCTTGAGCTCCGGCTCGAAATGCTCGTCGCGCAGATCGCTCCACGCAAGCTCGCCGGCATGCAGCGCCTCGTACGCTTCGCGCCGCAGGCTCCACTGGCCGCCACGCGCTGTCAGTTGCCCCAGCCGCAACGCCATCTTGCGCTGGCGGCGCAGGCTGTCGTGCAGCTCGCGCCGAAACGACGCCATGGCGCTGTTGCCCAGCATCACCGGCTCGCCGCTGACGGGGCGGTTGAGCGTGCGGTTGAGCGGCGCGCAGTCGTAGAAAAAAATGCGGTACAGCGCCTCACGCGGGCGGTCCAATTGCTTGAGGTGGTCCAGCGCCATGCCGAACACGGTGTGCGCGACGGTGCGCGCGTCATTGGGATCACGATCGGGGAACACCTTGCCGTAACGGGCAAGAAAATAAGCGCCGTCAATCAAAATGGCGGTATGTTGCATAAAAGATCTCTATGAAAAACACGCCGCAAGCGCCTGTCTGGCGCGCGGGTCGATCATTCTAGCGCTTGCGCGCGGCGGCAACCGGCCATGCGCCAGCACCTTTGTTCATGGATGCCGCACATGTCATACCGTTTTCTGGGCCGTTCGGGCCTTGCCGTGGCGCCGCTGGCTTTCGGCGGCAACGTTTTCGGCTGGACCGTGGACGAAGCCACGGCCTTCGACCTGCTCGACGCGTTCGTCGATGCCGGCCTGAACCTCATCGACACCGCCGACGTGTATCCACGTTGGGCGCCGGGCTGCACGGGGCTGGAATCAGAAACCGTCATCGGTCGCTGGCTGGCGCGCGGCGGCAAGCGCGACAAGGTGCTGATCGCGACCAAGTGCGGCAAGGCCGCGCACAATCCCGGCCTGTCGCCCAAGGCCGTCAAGCGCGCCGTGGACGAAGCGCTCACGCGCCTCCACACCGACGTCATCGACCTGTTCCAGGCGCACGCGTTCGATCCCGACGTGCCGCAGGCGGAAACGCTCGGCGCGTTCGCCGAACTGATCGCGGCCGGCAAGCTGCGCGCCATCGGCTGCTCCAACTTCACCGCCGCCCAGCTGACCGACGCGCTGGCCACGAGCGCGCGCCTCGGCCTGCCGCGCTACGCAACCCTGCAGCCGCAATACAACCTGGTCGAGCGCGCCGATTACGAAACGCAGCTGGCGCCCGTCGTGGCGAAGGAAACCGTTGGCGTGCTGCCCTACTACGCGCTGGCCAGTGGTTTCCTGACCGGCAAGTACCGCACGCAGGCCGACCTCGCCGGCCACGCGCGCGGCGCCGGTGCCGGCCAGTATCTGAACGCCCGCGGCCTGGCCGTGCTGGCCGCGCTCGACACCGTCGCCGCCCGCCATCACGCCACGCCGGCGCAAGTGGCACTGGCCTGGCTGATGACACGCCCCGGCAT
>DASVGR010000053.1:0-25049 GCA_036379395.1 Rhodanobacteraceae bacterium
CTGCGCGAGATCGCCGAGCGCAGCATTGATGAACCCACCATTGACGCCATTGATCGCGCCGCGCGTGAAAAGGCCGAGCGCGAAGCGCTGGAATGGGCCGCGGCCGAAGTGGACGACGACCTCAAGGGCAACGACGACTGACATGCCGGACGCCGCCAGTCACCGTCGAATGCCCGTCACGGCCAAACGGAGGCCGGCAGCTTGAGCGCTGCCGGGGTGTCATGGAGCTGGTCATGAACCCCGATCCGTCACGGGCCAGGACGTCGCCCGATGACCTGATGCAGGAACTGGCGACGTGCCTGGGCGCCTATCTGCCTGACCAGCAAATTGCCATTGTCCGCCGTGCCTACGAAATGGGCGCGCGGGCGCATGCGGGCCAGACGCGCAAGAGCGGCGAGCCGTACATCACCCATCCGCTGGCCGTGGCGCGTATTCTGGCCGGGCTGCATCTGGACGCCGAAACCATCATGGCGGCGATCCTGCACGACACGCTGGAAGACACCAAGCTGCCGCGCGATGAGCTGGAGGCCGAGTTCGGCCACACCGTGCTGGAGCTGGTCGACGGCGTGACCAAGCTGGACGCGATGCGTTTCCGCTCGCGCCAGGAAATGGTCGCCGAGAGCTTCCGCAAGATGCTGCTGGCGATGGCGCGCGACCTGCGTGTCATCCTCATCAAGCTGGCCGACCGGTTGCACAACATGCGCACGCTGGGCGCCAAGGACGCGTCCTCGCGCCGTCGCATCGCGCGCGAAACGCTGGAAATCTACGCGCCGATCGCCCAGCGCCTGGGCATGAACAAGATCAAGGCCGAGTTGCAGGATCTGGGTTTTCGCGCGCTGTATCCGGACCGTCATCGCGTCATCAGCACGCGCATCAAAAGTGCCTTGGGCAACCGCCGCCAGGCCATGACGCGCATCGAACACGCCTTGTCCACGCAGCTGGCCGCCGAAGGCATTCCGGCGCGCGTGGTCAGCCGCATCAAGTCGCCGTACAGCATCTACGTCAAGATGCGCAGCCATCAGAAGACGTTCGCGCAGGTGATGGACGTGTTCGGCTTTCGCGTCGTCACCGACAACGTCATGCGCTGCTATACCGCGCTGGGCGCCATCCACGCGCTGTACCGGCCGGTCGAGGGGCGCTTCAAGGATTTCATCGCCATTCCCAAGGCCAACGGTTACCAGTCGCTGCACAGCGTGCTGCTGGGGCCGTTTGGCGAGCCGATCGAAGTGCAGATCCGCACCGAGGAAATGGATTCGGTGGCCGAACGCGGCGTGGCCGCGCACTGGCTCTACAAGACCGAGGGCGGCCCGGCCAACAGCGCGCAGGCGCGTGCACGCGAGTGGCTCAGCGCGCTGGCCGACCGTCAGGCCGGCACGCCGTCGTCGGTCGAGTTTCTGGAAAACGTCAAGATCGACCTGTTTCCGGACGAGGTCTACATCTTCACCCCGCAGGGCGACATCATGGCCCTGCCGCGCAACGCCACGGCGCTGGATTTCGCCTATGCCGTGCATACTGACGTCGGCGACCATGCCGTGGCCGCGCGCATCGACGGCAAGCTGGTGCCGTCGCGCACGCGTCTGGCGTCGGGGCAAAAAGTCGAAGTCATCGTGGCGCCGTCCGCGCAGCCCAATCCGGTGTGGCTGGAGTGGGTGGTGACGGGCAAGGCGCGCACGGCCATTCGCCAGTTTCTCAAGCATTTGCAGCACGAGGATGCCGTCGATTTCGGCCATCGCATGCTCGACGGTGCGCTGGAAGAGCGCGGCGGCAGCCTGGATGCGGTGTCCAGCGAACGCCTGCAGGCGTTTCTCGACAGCCAGAAGCTGTCGCGGCTGGAAGAATTGCTGGCCGAGATTGCCCTGGGCAACCGCATGCCGGACAAGGTGGCGGCACAGTTGCTGGCCGGCAGCGGCAACGACGAGGCCAGTGTGCCGGTCGAGCATGCCCGTTCGGCCGACAAGATCCGCATCACCGGTGCCGAGCGTGGCGTGCTGAGTTTCGGCAACTGCTGCCACCCGCTGCCCGGCGACGACATCATCGGCTACCTGTCCTCGGGCAAGGGCATCGTCGTGCATCGCGTCGAATGTCCGAACGTGGTCGAGTTCCGCAAGTCGCCCGAGCGCTGCATCGCCATCGATTGGGATCGCGAAGTCAGCGGCGACTATCGCGTCGAACTGCGCATCGAGGTGGTCAACAAGCAAGGCGTGCTGGCCACCGTGGCGGCGGCCATCTCGGCGGCCGATTCCAACATCACCGACGTCGAATACATCGAGCGCGACCTGGTGGCGGCCACCTTGTTGTTTGCCATCGAAGTGAAAAACCGCAAGCACTTGGCCGACGTGATCCGCCGCGTGCGCCGCACCGGCGTGGTCAGTGGCGTGTATCGGCATCCGCTGTAAAACCTGCAGGGCCTGACGCCGCCGACGGGCGCACTGGTTTATCCTGTGCGCCGTCGCGTTTTCCCTTCCGCTCAAGGATCCGTCATGTCCAAAACACCTGTCAGCACCAACCACGCCCCGGCCGCCATCGGCCCGTACTCGCAGGCCGTCAAGGCCGGCAATACCGTGTACCTGTCGGGCCAGATTCCGCTCGATCCAGCCACCGGCACGATGGTCGAAGGCGGCATCGAGGCGCAGGCGCGGCGCGTGTTCGACAACCTCAAGGCGGTGTGCGAAGCCGCTGGCGGCAGCTTTGCCGACGTGGTGCGCGTGGGTATTTTCGTCACCGATCTGGCCAATTTCGGCACCGTCAACACCATCATGGCCGAGTATTTCGCCCAGCCGTATCCGGCCCGCGCCACGGTTGAAGTGGCGGCGTTGCCGAAGGGTTCGCTGGTCGAAGTGGACGCCATCCTGGTCGTCAATGGCTGATGGCGTTGTCGGCCGCCGCTGACGCGCGCGGCCGACATGCACGACTTGGGCGCGGGGCTTGTGGCCCGTTAAGCTGCGCGGGATGAATGCACGCGCCAGCGCCCCCGCCATGAATGCCGGTTTGCAGCCGGTCACCACGCTCAAGGGCGTGGGGCCGGCGCTGGCTTCGGCGCTGTCGCGTCTGGGGCTGGAGCAGGTGCGCGATCTGTGGTTCCACTTGCCATTGCGCTACGAGGATCGCACGCGCATCGTGGCGATCAATGACCTGGTGCCGGGTGCGCACGCGCAGGTCGAGGGCGTGGTCGAGGCGGTCGAAACCGGCTTTCGCTACAGGCCGCAGTTGCGCGTGGCGCTGGTCGACGATGCCGGCGGCACGCTGGTGCTGCGGTTTTTCCATTTCCATCGCGGTCAGGCCGAGGCCATGCGGCCGGGCACGCGGCTGCGCTGTTTCGGCGAGGCGCGCTTCGGTCAGCAGGGGCTGGAAATGGTGCATCCCGAATACGCGCGGGTGACGCCGACCACGCCGGTCGACGCGGGGCTGACGCCGATATATCCGGCCACCGAAGGGCTGGGGCAGAAACGCCTGGCGCGCGTCGTCGGCGCGGCGCTGGACCATCTGCCCGATGACGCCGATCTGGAGCTGATTCCCGAAGCATTGCGCGCGCCGTTGGGGCTGGGCTCGTTGCGTCAATCCCTGCTGCTTGTGCATCGTCCGCCGGCCGACGCGGCCGCGCAGGCGTTGCTGTCGGGGCGGCATCCGGCGCTGGGGCGCCTGGCGTTCGAGGAATTGCTGGCGCAGCACCTGAGTTTGCGCCAGTTGCGCCAGCGCGTGCGCCACCGGCGGGCGCCGCCGCTGGCCGGCGATGGTCGCCTGCGTGATCCGTTCTTGCACCAATTGCCGTTCGCGTTGACGGCCGCGCAACAGCGCGTGGCGGCGGAAGTGGCGGCCGACATGGCGCTGTCGCAACCGATGCTGCGTCTGGTGCAGGGCGATGTCGGCAGCGGCAAGACCGTGGTCGCCGCGCTGGCCGCGCTGGCCGCCGTCGAAAGCGATTTTCAGGTCGCGCTGGTGGCGCCGACCGAGCTTTTGGCCGAGCAGCATTTGCGCAATTTCCGGCGCTGGTTCGAACCGCTGGGCATCAAGGTGACGTGGCTGGCCGGCAAGGTGCAGGGCCGCGCCCGCCAGAAGGCGCTGGACGAAGCGGCCACCGACGCCGGCATCGTCATCGGCACGCACGCGCTGATGCAGGAGGGCGTCGCGTTCGCGCGTCTGGGGCTGGTCATCATCGACGAGCAGCACCGTTTCGGCGTGCACCAGCGCCTGGCGTTGCGCGACAAGGGCCGCGACGGCGAGCGCGTGCCGCACCAGCTGGTGCTCACGGCCACGCCCATTCCGCGCACGCTGGCGATGAGCGCGTATGCCGATCTGGATGTGTCCAGCATCGACGAGCTGCCGCCGGGGCGCACGCCGGTGAAAACGGTCGCGGTGTCCGACGCGCGGCGCGACGAAGTGGTCGAGCGCATTCGCGCGGCTTGCGCGCGGGGCCGGCAGGCGTACTGGGTGTGCACGCTGATCGAGGAATCCGAACAGCTGGAGGCGCAGGCCGCCGAAGTGGTGCACGCCGATCTTGTCGCCGCTTTGCCGGGGCTGACAGTCGGCTTGATCCACGGACGCATGAAGGCGAAGGAAAAGCAGTCCGTGATGGATGCCTTCAGCCGCGGCGAAACGGCCGTGCTGGTGGCCACGACCGTCATCGAAGTGGGCGTGGACGTGCCCAACGCCAGCCTGATGGTGATCGAAAACGCCGAGCGTCTGGGCCTGGCGCAGTTGCACCAGTTGCGCGGGCGCGTGGGCCGCGGCGCGGTGGCGTCCAGTTGCGTGCTGCTGTATCGCGCGCCGTTGTCGGCGCTGGCGCGGCAGCGGCTGGACGTGATGCGGCAAACCAGCGACGGTTTTCGCATTGCCGAAAAGGATCTGGAGTTGCGCGGACCGGGCGAGGTGCTGGGCACGCGCCAGACCGGCCAGCTGGCGTTTCGCGTGGCCGATTTGACGCGTGACGCGCATCTGCTGCCGGACGTGCAGCGCGTGGGTGAGGTGATGCTGGCCGAATACCCGGATCTGGCGCAGCGGCTGGTCACGCGCTGGGTCGGGCAGGCGGCGCGCTACGCCGACGCTTGATTCCGCGCCATCGCGCGCAAGACCCGATGCTTTCGTAGGAGCCCGCCTGCGGGCGAAAGGACCTGGCCTCAAATCGGCATCCGGCCATCGCGCGCGGGCGCGCTCCTGCCAGGTGGGACGAATCGCCGAAGCGTTTGCAGGAACCCGCTTGCGGGCGATGGTCGAAGACCCGCGGTTTCAGGCGGCCCCATCGTGCCGGTCAACCCGGATACACCTGCGCGCGCTTGGCGTTAGTATCGGGGATTGCCTCGAAGTACGACCAAAGATGTCCCGACTCAAGCTTTTGATTGATACCGATCCCGGCGTCGACGACGCGCTGGCGATTTTGATGGCGTTTGCGCATGCCGACGTGGTGGCGCTGACCGTGGCGGCTGGCAATGTCGGCCTGCAACACACCGTGCGCAACGCGCGCAAGCTGGTGGAGCTGGCTGGTGTCGACGTGCCTGTGTATCCCGGTTGTCCGGTGCCGCTGGTCAAGCAGCCGGCGGAAAGCGCGGCCCAGGTGCATGGTGCCGACGGTTTCGGCGATGTGGGTTATGCCGAGCCGGCCGTGGCGGCAAGTGATGAATCGGCCGCGCTGGCGATCATTCGCCTGACCCGGCAGCATCCCGGCGAGCTGACGTTGGTCGCGCTGGGGCCGTTGACCAACCTTGCGCTGGCGTTGCGCCTGGACCCGGAGCTGCCGCAACGCGTGGCGCGACTGGTCATCATGGGCGGCGCCGTCAACGGCCACGGCAACACGCTGAGCGTGCCGGCCGAATTCAACATCGGCTTCGACCCGGAAGCCGCGCACGTGGTGTTCACCGGCTTTCCCAAGTTCGATCTGGTGGATTGGGAACTGACCCTGCGCCACGCGTTCGACGATGCCGAATTCGACGGTTGGCTGGCGCGCGGCGATGCGCGTGCCGCGTTCTTCAAGGCCATCGTGGCCAAGTCGCGCGTCTGGAATGCAGCCCACGAGCGACAAGGCCTGATTGCCGCCGATGCCATGGCCATGGCCGTCGCGCTGGCACCCGAGGCCATCACGCAGGCGGCCGAACGGCATGCCGGCGTGGAGCTGGAAGGGCGGTTGACGCGTGGCGCGACCGTGGTGGATTGGGAAAGCCGCCTGGGCAAGCCAGTCAACGCAAACATCGTGCTGGACTTTGCCCAGCCGCGTTTTGCCGAACTGGTTCGCCATGCACTGGGGGCGGCCGGTTGATCTTGCATGCGGCGGTCGCACGGCCTACAATTGCCGCCTTTTCCGCCGCGCTTTTCTTACGGAGCGAGCCATGAAGCCCGACATTCACCCGACCTATCAGCCGGTGGTGTTCCAAGATGCCTCTTCCGATTTCGCCTTTTTGACGAAGTCGACGATGTCCAGCCAAGACACCATCAAGTGGGAGGATGGCAACGAGTATCCCCTGATCAAGGTGGATATCAGCAGCCATTCGCACCCGTTCTACACCGGCAAGCAGAAATCGCTCGACCTGGGCGGTCGCGTCGACAAGTTCCGCCGCCGTTACGGCCAGAGCGCCGACAAGAAGTAATCCGTTTGTGCATGGCCGAGAGGTTGTCGGCCTGGCAAATGTGAGCAAAAGCCGCGGGGAAATCCGCGGCTTTTGGCGTGTGTGCATGGCTTGAAAAGGATCGCCGGTAAGTCAGCGGCGACTTATGCGATAATAGTCGGCTATCGGGTGATGCTTGTCGCTCGTCGCGGCCGGTTGTCGTTCCTTCTTGAGCCGGTGCGCCATTCCCCCGTCCCTCCAGGTGCTGCTTGCGTGGCAGCGCCGACGCATGATCCAAGGAGTTCGCAGTGTCCGATAAAACCGTCAAACTGACCGACAACAACGGAAAACAGGCCGAGCTGCCGCTGGTCGAACCGACTCTGGGCGCCCCCTGCATCGACATCAAGACGCTGTACAAGCAGACCGGGTACTACACGCTGGACATGGGCTTTGCCGCCACCGCCAGCACCAAGAGCGCCATCACGTTCATCGACGGCGAGAAGGGCGTGCTGCTGTATCGCGGCTACCCGATCGAGCAGCTGGCCGCGAACTCCAGCTTTGTCGAATCGGCGTATCTGCTGCTGGACGGCAAGCTGCCGACGGCTGCCGAGCTGGCCGCGTTCGAAAAGGACCTGGCCGACAACGCCAAGGTTGACGAGCACATCGACCGCGTCCTGTCGGGCTTCGACAAGGACGCCCATCCGATGGCCATGCTGACCGGCGCCGTCGCGGCCCTGGCCGGCCAGTTCCACGAAGGCCTGGACATCGAAAATCCGGCCCATCGCAAGCTGGCCGCCACGCGCCTGATCGCCAAGATGCCGACGCTGGCCGCGGCCTGCTTCCGCCACGCCAAGGGCGAGAAATTGCCGGCCACGGACGAGCCGAAGTTCGTCGAGCGCTTCCTGACCCACATGTTCGCCAAGGACGCTTCCTACAAGGTGAACCCGGTCGTGGCCAAGGCGCTGGAGCTGCTGTTCATCCTGCACGCCGACCACGAGCAGAACGCATCGGCCTCGACCGTGCGCCTGGTCGGTTCCACCGGTGCCGATCCGTACGCTTCCGTGGCCGCCGGCATCACCGCGCTGTGGGGCCCGGCGCATGGCGGTGCCAACGAGGCCGTGCTCAAGCAGCTGGCCGAAATCACCACGCCGGACAATGTCGAAGGCGCCATCGCGCGCGCCAAGGACAAGTCCGACAGCTTCCGCCTGATGGGCTTCGGCCACCGCGTGTACAAGAACTTCGATCCGCGCGCGACCATCATCCGCGGCGCCTGCCACGAAGTGCTCGACGAGCTGGGTGTCAGCGATCCGCTGTTGGACGTGGCGCTGAAGCTGGAAGAAGCCGCGCTGAAGGACGAATACTTCATCAGCCACAAGCTGTATCCGAACGTCGACTTCTACTCCGGCATCATCTACAAGGCGCTGGGCATTCCGACCTCGATGTTCACGGTGATGTTCGCCATCGCGCGCACCGCCGGCTGGGTGTCGCACTACATCGAGCATCACGAGACCGCCGGTTCGCGCATCGGTCGTCCGCGCCAGGTCTACGTCGGTGCCACCACGCGCGACTACGTGGCCATCGACAAGCGCTGAGTCCTCGCGCTTCGAGCCGATCAGGACGCCCCGCATTGCGGGGCGTCTTTTTTTGGCCGGTCAGGCGACGCCGTGTGCGCCGCTGACGGCAATCCAGATGGCCAGTGCCGCAAACAACGCGGCCGCGGCCCAGCGCGTGGCCTTGAGCGGCAGCTTGTGCGCGAAGCGCGCGCCCAGCCACACCACCGGCACGTCGGCGATCAGCATGCCGGTCGTGGTGCCGGCGATCACTTCCCACAGCGGGTGGTATTGCGCGGCCAGCACCATGGTCGCGACCTGCGTCTTGTCGCCCATTTCGGCCAGAAAAAACGTCACCATGGTGGCGATGACGATGCCGTGGCCGGCGCCCTTGGGCTTTTCGTCGTCGTCCATCTTGTCCGGCACCAGCGTCCACAGGGCCATGGCCGCCAGCGAAACGACCACGACCCAATGCACGACATTGGGTGTCAGCCAGCGCGCGATGAGTTCGCCGACGACGCCGGCCAGCGCGTGATTGACCAGCGTGGCGGCGAGGATGCCGAGGCAGATCGGCCACGGTTTGCGGTATTTGGCGGCAAGGATCAGTGACAGCAGTTGCGTCTTGTCACCGATTTCACCCAGCGCGACGACGCCGGTGGCGATGAGGTAGGTTTCCATGGAGTTTTCCGTGCCGGAGACAACGCAAGGCTGCGCGCGTCGTCCGGCTGGCAACGCGCGCAACCCGCGGTCTTGCCGGATGACGAATCATCGTCACTGCGCGCGCCATGGCTTTTGGCCAAGTGTGTTGACGCGCGCCACGCCGCAAATTTCGGGCGTTCGGCTACTCCCCGATGGGAGCGGCGATACTAGCGTATGGCGTGGACACGGGCAAATGTTCGGACAACAAAAACGGCCGGCCACGCAAACGTGACCGGCCGCCGGTACAGCGAGGTTCAGTACAACACGCGCGTGCGCAAGGTGCCGTCGATGGCGGCCATCTGCTCGCGCAGCTGCAGCACCTGTTCCTCGGGCGCGTCGATGTCGATGACGACATAGCCCACTTCGGGGCTGGTACGCAGGAACTGGCCTTCGATGTTGACGGCCGCGCGCGAGAACAAGTCGTTGATGCGCGACAGGATGCCCGGCTGGTTGCGGTGGATGTGCAGCAGGCGCCGGCTGGACGGATGCGCCGGCAGTACCACTTCCGGGAAGTTCACGGCCGACAGGGTCGAGCCGTTGTCGGAATAGTGGATCAGCTTGGCCGACACTTCGCGCCCGATGTTGGACTGCGCTTCCTGCGTGCTGCCGCCCACGTGCGGCGTGAGGATGACGTTTTGCTTGCCGATCAGAGGCGACACGAACGGGTCGTCCTTGCCCTTGGGTTCGACCGGATGCACGTCGATGGCGGCACCGCCGATGTGGCCGGAGTCGAGCGCGGCGGCCAGCGCCGGGATGTCGACCACGGTGCCGCGCGAGGCGTTGATGAGCATGGCGCCATCACGCATCTGCGCGATCTCGTCGGCGCCGATCATGTTGTCGGTCTGCGGCGTGCGTGGCACGTGCAGGGTGACGATGTCGGATTGTGCCAGAAGGTCTTTCAACGTCGCGACCGGCTTGGCGTTGCCCAGTTGCAGCTGCGGCACGATGTCGTAATAGATGACATTCATGCCCATCGCCTCGGCCAGCACGCCGACCTGCGTGCCGATGTGGCCGTAGCCGATGATGCCGAGCGTCTTGCCGCGCACTTCGTAGCTGTCGGTGGCCGATTTGGTCCATTCGCCGCGATGGCTGGCCGCGTTGCGGTACGGCACGCCGCGCTTGAGCATGACGGCCTCGGCCACGACCAGCTCGGCCACGCTGCGGGTGTTGGAATACGGTGCATTGAAGACCGGAATGCCGGCGTCGCGCGCGACGTCCAGATCGACCTGGTTGGTGCCGATGCAGAAGCAGCCGATGGCCATCAGGCGGCGCGCGTGGGCCAGCACTTCGGGCGTGAGATAGGTGCGCGAGCGCAGGCCGATGATGTGCGCCTCGGCAATGCGTTCGATCAGCTCGTCATGCGGCAATGCCTTGGTGTGGTATTCCACGTTGGTGTAACCGGCGGCATGGAAGCCGTCCACGGCGGTCTGGCTGACACCTTCCAGCAGCAGTACGCGGATGTCCTTCTTGGGAAACGAGGTCTTCATGGCAGTGCACGAGAAAAGGGTGGCGTCACTATGCCAGAGCGGCGGGCGCGCCAGAAATGCAGCGCCGGCATGAGTGCATGCCGGCCGGGCTGGCTAAACTGGCCGTCCATCCACACGTTGCACGCCCATGGAAGCCCTTGCCGAACTTGCCGGTTTGCTGTCGTCGGAACGCGTTCTGACCGATGCCGCCGACCTCGAACATTACGGCCGCGACTGGACGCGCTGGTGGACGCCGGCGCCCGTTGCCGTCGCGTTGCCCGAAACCGTGGCCGAAGTGCAGGCCGTCGTGGCCTGGGCGATCAGGCACCGCGTCGCCATCGTGCCCTCGGGCGGGCGCACCGGCTTGTCCGGCGGCGCCGTGGCGACCAACGGCGAGCTGGTGGTGTCGTTCGCGCGCATGCATCGCATCCTCGGTTTTGATGCGTTGGACCGCACGCTCACGGTCGAGGCCGGTGTCGTCACCGAGACGGTGCAGAATGCCGCGCACGAACACGGACTCATGTATCCGGTCGATTTCGGCAGCCGCGGCTCATCGTGCATCGGCGGCAACATCGCCACCAACGCGGGCGGCATCCGCGTCATCCGCTACGGCATGACGCGCGCCTGGGTGGCCGGCCTCAAGGTGGTGACCGGCACCGGCGAACTGCTGGACTTGAACCGCGGCCTGATCAAGAACGCCACCGGCTACGACTTGCGCCATTTGATGATCGGCTCCGAAGGCACGCTGGGCCTGGTGGTCGAAGCCACGTTGCGCCTGACCGACCCGCCGCACAATCCGCAGGTGATGCTGCTGGCGGTGCCGGAGCTGGCCGCCGTCATGCAGTTGCTGCAGTTGATGCGCGGCAAGCTGTCGTTGCTGGCGTTCGAGTTTTTCACCGCCGAGGCGCTGGCCCACGTGGTCGCCGCCGGCGCGCAAAAACCGTTTGCCGAGGCCAGCCCGTATTACGTGCTGATCGAGTACGAAAACCTGTCCGCCGATACCGAAGAAGCCGCGCTGGGCGCGTTCGAGCAGGCCATGACCGGGGGCCTTCTGAGCGACGGCGTGATGGCGCAATCCGAGCAGCAGGCGCGCGAACTGTGGCGCCTGCGCGAGGGCATCACCGAGTCCATCGCCAAATACACGCCGTACAAGAACGACGTGTCGGTGCGCGTGGCCAGGGTGCCGGACTTTTTGACCGACATGAACAGGCTGTTCGCGCGCGAATATCCCGATTTCGAGATCGTCTGGTTCGGCCACATCGGCGACGGCAACCTGCACATCAGCGTGCTCAAGCCCGACGTCATGGCGGCCAAGGATTTCGAGGCCGCGTGCAAGCGCGTCACCGGCCATCTGTGCGACGTGCTGGAAAAACATGGCGGCAGCATTTCGGCCGAACACGGCGTGGGCTTGCTGAAAAAGCCGTATCTGTCGCGGGTCAAATCCGCAGCCGAAATCGCGCTCATGCGCGGCATCAAGCAGGTGCTCGACCCGCACGGCATCATGAACCCAGGCAAGCTGTTCGACTGACGCCGCTGGCCGCATTTTTTTGCAGGAGCTCGCCGGCGGGCGAATGAATCCGCCCGCCTTGCATCGCGCCATCGCGTGCGGGTGCGCTCCTGCAACAGCTTCTGCGGATGCGGCGGGCCATCCATTATCCTGTCGGCATCATGTCCACAGGAGCTGTCATGGCTGCCACGCGCCGCACTTTGTATCCCGAAATCGAGCCTTTCGACGTCGGTTTTCTGAAGGTTTCGGACCTGCACACGCTGTATTTCGAACAGTGCGGCAACCCCAAGGGCAAGCCGGTCGTGTTTTTGCATGGCGGCCCGGGCGGCGGCATCAGTCCGGCGTGCCGGCGCTTTTTCAATCCCGAGGCGTATCGCATCGTGCTGTTCGACCAGCGTGGCTGCGGGCGCTCGACGCCGTACGCGGAATTGACCGACAACTCCACCTGGCATTCGGTGGCCGACATCGAAAAACTGCGCGAGCATCTGGGCATCGACAAGTGGCAGGTGTTCGGCGGCTCGTGGGGCTCGACGCTGTCGCTGGCCTACGCCGAGACCCATCCCGGGCGTGTCACCGAACTGGTGCTGCGCGGCATTTTCATGCTGCGCCGGCGCGAGCTGGAATGGTTTTATCAATCCGGCGCCGACATGCTGTATCCGGATGCGTGGGAAACGTATCTGGCCGCCATCCCGCAGGCCGAGCATGGCGACCTGATGAGCGCGTACTACCGCCGCCTGACCAGCGTGGACCCGGCCGTGCGCCTGGCCGCCGCGCGCGCGTGGTCGCAGTGGGAAGGCGCGACCAGCTTTTTGCTGCAAGACCCCGACTACATCAAGCACAGCGGCGAAGATGCCTTTGCCGAGGCGTTTGCGCGCATCGAGTGCCATTACTTCGTCAACGGCGGCTTCATGGAACACGACGGCCAGTTGTTGACCCACGCCGATCGCCTGCGCGGCATCCCCGGCGTCATCGTGCAGGGGCGCCACGATGCGGTGTGCCCCATGCGCAGCGCGTGGGATCTGCATCGCGCGTGGCCGGAAGCGGATTTGCGCATCGTGCCGGATGCCGGCCACAGCGCGTTCGAGCCGGGCAACACGTCCGAGCTGGTCGCGGCCACGGATCGTTTTGCTGGTATTTGATCAGGCCGAGCCTTGCTCGTTGCGGCATTCGGGGCGCGGCCACCAGGTTGCGCCCTTTTGCCATGCGGGCATGACAGTTGTCAGTACCGATGTTTGACCTTTTCAACTGCCTCCGGCAGTGCGCAAGCGCGATGCTTGCGTTGTGGATTCAACGCAAGGGTGACGAGATGAAAGACGACGTGCGAAAGCTGGTCAAATGGGGCGGCTGGATGGCCATGGGGCTGATCGGTCTGGCGGCATTGCGGCTGATGCCTGTGGCTCGTGCGGCGCCACCATCAGCGACCGTCAAGGCCGTGACAGCGGGAGATTTTGAAGGCCAGTCCAAGTCAAACAAGCAATACGGCACGCTGGTGCTGAGCCGCGGCAAGACACTGGGTTGGGGCTGGGCCAAGACGGATGACCAGCGCATGGGCGGTCGCTCGACCGCCTCCATCCAGCTGGTACACCCCGGTGCCGACGGCAGCCATGGCGCCTTGCGTGCCAGCGGCGAGTTGAAACCGGGCTTCATTTCGCCATGGGCCGGCGCGATCTGGTTTCCGGGCAGCCAGCCGATGCAGTCGGCGGACCTGTCCGGTTACACCACGCTGACCTTCATGGCGCGTGGCAAACCGGGCAGCTATTCGGTGATGATGATGGCCGGTGCCGCGCAGTCCATTCCGCGGTACGCCTCGATCGACCTGACCGCGCATTGGAAGCGCTACAGCTTGCCGCTGGCGACCAGCTTCTTCGACGCCGACCTCAAGCACGTCTACTTCGTGGCCTTTAGTGCCGGGGCCTTTGGCAAGTTTCATTTCGAGCTGGACAACGTGCAATTGCGTTGACTGAAAGTGAGGCCATTTCGCGCGCAGGCGCGCTCCTGCGATCACGGCTTTTTTGTAGAAGCGCGCCTGCGCGCGATGAAGTTGCCTCCAATTTGCAACCATCGGCCGCACCAGCCAGTGGTCCGACTCCGTCTTTTCAAAATGGGGCGCGCCGAGTGAGCGCGCCCCGTCGCCTGCTTTTCAGGTTGCCTTACTGTCGATGGTGAGATGAAGGGCGTTGGCCGTGATGGCTTGGTGCGCGCAATTCGAGCACGAAGCCGTCGTGGTCGGACACGCCGATGGCCTTGTCCGGGCCGCTGGCGCTGGCTGCGTCGTCCGCGGTCTGCACCGGTGCGTCGAGGTCGCCGCGGCCGAATTGCAGGTCGACGAAGTAGCGTTTGGCCGTCCGGTCGAGCAAGGCCTGGTCGAGCACTTCGGCGGTCGGCACCTCGCGCGGGGCGAAGCCCTGGATGTTGCCCAGGTTGGGCGTGTACAGGTACGAGTAGCGGTCGTTGCGCGGCACCTGGTCCACGGCATTCCACAGCGTCGGCCAGACCAGGTTGTGCGGCAGTTGCAGCTGGTTCTGGCGGTTGCGGTAGGTGCCGGAGATGATGCCGATGGTGTCGGCCAGGCCGTCGGTGAACTGGAACGCGTTGAAGTCGCCCAGCACCACCAGCGGGATGTGGTCGCCGCCTTGCGCGTGCTGCAGTTTTTGCACCATGCCGGCAATCGACACGGCCTGTTTGAAGCGCTTTTCGAGGTTGCGCTCGGCGCTGGCCGAGTTGCCGTCGATGCCGATGCGCGACTTGGGGTGCACGGCCAGCAGGCGGAACATGAAGCTGTGCATGCCGAGCTTGCGGCCGGTCAGCAGCAGCGGCGGTTCGTCGTGCAGGAACGCGCTCTTGCCGGTGTCGGGATCGGTCCAGGTGACGTCGCCGCCCAGCTGCTTGACCGAGTAGATGGCCACGCGCGAGGAGCGCACCAGATAGCCCACGTCGATGCCGCTGGGGTCGTGGCCTTCCATCAGGCGCGCGACGTAATGCGTGCCGTGGTCGGTGTTGAGTTGCGTGGCCAGTTGCTGCAGCACGGGCAGGTTTTCGACTTCTTCCACGGCCAGCACGTCGGGCAGTTTCAGCACGTCGCCGATGTAGGCCGACAGGCGCGACAGCTTGACGGCCAGTTCGGCGGCGGTCGGCTCGCCGTCGTCGCCGCAGGTGTAGTGCGTGTTGGACGGGTCGGTGTCGCACAAACGCAGCACGTTGAGGTTGCCCACGCGCAACACGGACGGATCATGCGCGGCCATGACCGGTCTTGGCATCGGGTTGGGGCGCGTGACGGTGAGGCTGGTCGGCCACAGCACGTAGCTGCCGAAATCGTAGGCCAGCACACCGGTGGCGCGGAAACGGGCGCCGCCGTCGATGGGCGTGTCGGCCGGCACGGCGCCCAGGTGGTCGGCATCCATCTCGAACACTTCCGGGTTGCCGTCCCACACCGGCACGCTGGGCGTTGCAGGCGTCTGGCCGTACAGCAGGCCGGGCTGGCGCATGGCGCGCACGCCGCCGGCGCTGACGTACAGCTCGGCGTACGGATCGTTGGAGAAGCGCTGGTTGCCGGTGTCGGCGATGCCGTCCGGCACGCTCACGCGCATGTCCTCGAAGCATTCGAAGTTGGTCGTGCCGCACGACAAATGCGCCGGATCGTGCGACGGCGTGTGGCGATCGAACACCACGGCGCGCGGCAAGCGCTGGTCGTGGCCGATGACGGTGACGCTGGCGTCCTCCAGTTCCGTCATGGTGTAGAACTCGGCCACGTTGGCGCGCACGTCGACGCTGTCGCCGACCGCCACGTCGGGGGCGTGGCCGGTGTAGACGTACACGCCGTTCGAGGTCAGGCGGTTGTGGTCGTCACGGCGATCCGGCGTTTGCATGAAGAAGCCTTGCGGGCCCAGCGCGGTGACGATGTTGGCGTCGGTCTTGACTGGCTGGCCGACGTACGGCGAGGTCGGCCCGTCGCCCTGGATTTGCCAGATTTCGACCTGCGCGGCGTCGTCGTTGAGGATGGCGCCGATGGCCTCGCCCTTGGCGATGGTAAGCCCGGCCGAGGGCGCGGACAGGTCGAGCAGGAAATCCTCGTCCGGCTCGACCGTGGTGTCGCCGTTGATGGTCACGCCGACCGTGGCGGTGGTGGCGCCGGGCGCGAACGTGACCGTGGTGTCCAGCGGCGCGTAGTCGTGATTGGCGGCCGTGGCCGTGTCGTCGACCGTGTGCACGTGGACGCTGGCGCCGCCGGCCGGGGCTGGCTCGGTCAACGTCAGCGTGAAGTCGAGCATGTGCGTGCCGCTGTCGCCCTCGTTGGTGGAGGCGTCGGCCACGGAAACGCGAAAGCCCACCGAGGTGCAGGTGCTGTGTCTGTCGTGCGGGACGGACGGCGTGACGAGGCTGAAATCGGCGGCGTTGTCGTCGGTGTCCTGCAACGTGCCGGCCGCATCGGATTTGCGCGCGTAGGCGTGGTCGACGTTGGACGATCCCAGCGAAGCCAGGCGCGTGCCTTCGCCGTAGGCCGAGCCGGCACTCAGGCCGACCTGGTCGACGATTTTGCCGGACGTGTCGATGAGCGCGATGCCGCCGGTGTCGGTAAAGCCGGTCCCGTAGGTGACGTCGCCCGCCACGCTGCCGGAATAGCCGTTGGATGCCGCGTTGGCCAGCAGCAGGTAGCAGCCGGGCGCAATGGTGGTGCCGGCCGGCAACGTGGCGCGCGTGCCGGTGGTGCCCGACGCGTTGGACGCGTTGACGAGGTAGCCGCCCACATCGACGGGCGCACCGCCGCCATTGTGCAGTTCAATGAATTCGTCGTTGCCGCCGGCCGGCCCACGCACGCGGAACTGGCTGATCGTGAGATCGGAGGCAAACGCCGGCAAGGCGACCAGCAGGCCGGCCAGGGCAGCACACAGGCTGCGTTTGGGTATCTTCATCGCGAAACTCCCCTTGACGCGAAGGACTCCCCCTTGAGTGGAAAACTAGCACCTGACGGGCCGGATGGCAGGGTGAACGTTGGCAAATGCGGGAACCGCGCACGCTTTGTCCGCGAGGAGGCAGGCCATGGCGCAAAAAGCTTCCGGACAAGTTGATCGATCCGGGTGTGGTTTTTCGCCTCTTGCATTGGACGGGACGATGCAAGAATCTCGAACATCATTACTTTGCGGGAGAACGATGTGAGCACCAAACTGGCCGTCGTCTATTACTCGACCTATGGCACCAATTACACAATGGCCTCGATTGCCGCCGAGGCGGGCAAGGCAGCCGGTGCGGACGTGCGCTTGCTGAAGGTGCCGGAAACCGTGTCCGACGAAATCGTCGCCGCGGTGGAAGGCTGGAAAGCCGTGGCCGACAAGACCAGGGACGTGGCCACGGCCACGCCGGCCGACCTCGAATGGGCCGATGCCTTCCTGTTTTCGGCGCCCACGCGCTTTGGTGTGCAGGCCAGCCAGATGCGTGCGTTCATCGACACGCTCGGCCCGATCTGGGCCAAGGGCGACCTGGCCAACAAGGCGATTTCGGCGATGACCTCGGCGCAGAACGCGCATGGCGGGCAGGAGCAGACCTTGATGTCGTTTTACGCCACGGCCATCCATTGGGGCGGCATCGTGGTGGCGCCGGGCTTTACCGACCCGTGCATCTTCAAGACCGGCGGCAACCCGTACGGCTACAGCCACACGCAGGGCCAGCCGTTCACGGATGACGACAAGGCGTCGATTGGCCACCAAGTGCGCCGCCTGCTGGACGTGGCCGGCAAATTGCGCGGGTAATCGTCGCCCCATCGGTTCCAACGAAAACGCCTCCGGCTTGCGGGCCGGAGGCGTTTTTCATGGGCATGCGACCGTGGGTCAGGCCGCTTGCGACTGGCTCTGGCGCGGGCCTTCCACCAACGCCTTGCGCACATGCTCGACGATGAGATCGACCTCGGCGCTGGTCACGTTGAAGTGCGGCGTGAAGCGCAGCGAGTTCTCGCCGCCGTGGATGATGTTCACGCCGTTGATGCGCATGTACTCCTCGGTGGAGTTGGCGCCGAAGCACTTGAACTGGCTGGCCAGCTCGCACGAGAACAGCAGGCCGGTGCCCTGCACTTTGGTGATCAGGCCATTGCCCAGCTCGTGCTTGAGCGCGTTGAGCTTGTCGACGAACTCCTGGCCACGCTCGCGGATGTTGGCGCGCACCGCGTCGGTCAACTGCGCCAGCGTGGCGCAAGCCACGTCCAGCGCGCGCGGGTTGGTGGTCATGGTGTTGCCGTAGATGCCCTTGCGGTACAGCTCGGCGGCCTTGGCGCTGACGGCCAGCACGGACAGCGGATACTGGCCGGCGTTGAGCGCCTTGGAGAAGGTTTCCATGTCCGGCGGATCGAGCTTTTCGAAGCCCGGATAGTCGGTGATCGACAGCACGCCCTGGGCGCGCAGGCCGGCCTGGATCGAGTCGACCAGGAACAGCGTGCCGTGCGCGCGTGTCAACTCGCGTGCGGCCGTATAGAAGTCCGTGGTGACGGCGCGGCCCGGATCGCCTTCGCCCATCACCGGCTCCAGGAACATGGCCTCGATGAACCAGCCGTTCTGGTCGGCCTTGGCAAAGGTTTCGCGCAATTGCTCGACGTTGTACGGCTCGACCACCAGCACCGAATCCTCATTGCGGAAGCTGGCCAGATACTTTTTGTAGGTGGCGCGGGTGGAGTTGGAATACAGCGCCGGCTCGCCGGTGCGGCCGTGGAATGCGCCCTTGACGACCAGACGCTTGACGGTGCGCCCGGCGTACTGGCCGCCTTCGTCGGTCATCAGCTTGGCGTTGACGTCGACGATGCGCTCGGCCAGCGTGACCGACTCGGAACCCGAGTTCAGGCACATCACCTTGGCATACGGATTGCCGCCGCGCGTGTGGCCCAGCTCGGCGTCGATGGCGCGCGTGAAGCGCAGCTGTGCCATCGATGGCGTCATGATCGAGGCCATCACTTCCTCGTGGCCGACGGCCGCGGTGATGGCATCGACGTTGTGGCCGAAGCCGAGCATGCCGTAGCCGCCGTTGTCGTGGATGACCGCGCCCTTGAGCGTGACGATCCACGGCCCCTTGGCCGCGCCGGGCAGGTACGGGCTGATGGCGTCGTCCGGATAAAAGTTGACGTAGCCGGCCTGTGCCTGGGCCAGTTGTTCGGCTTCGTCCAGCTTCAGGAAATCGGCAAATTCGTCGCGCAGCGCGCGGTGGCGCGCCAGCGCCGACTCGATGGCCTGGCCCAGCTTGGGGTCGCTGGCGGCAAAGCGTTCAATCGTGGCGTCATCCAGGCCGCGGGTGCGTTGCGCCCCACCAAACTCGCGCATTTCACGCAGCATTTCGATCGGTCCCATGGCGTCCTCCAACATTTCGGGTGGCACGTACCGGGAATGGTTTTGTGCCGTAAGTGTTTATCTGCAAAGGGAAAACGCTTTCGATATTAGCACGCGGCATAACGCGGCGTAACCCCCTGCGGGAGTGACGATTGTCACATCCGCGGCGTGATGGACGGGACTGAAAATCGCTGTTCGCCGCGCCGATCATGGGCATCAAGGAGGAGTCATCCATGAACCCGTCGATTGATTGCATGGCCGCGTTGCGCGGCGTCAGCAAGCGTTACGGCAAGCTCACGGCGCTGGATCGGGTCGATCTCGAGATCCGTCGTGGCGAGCTGCTTTCCGTGCTCGGCCCCAACGGTGCCGGCAAGAGCACGTCGATCAGCTTGCTGCTGGGGTTGATCCGGCCCAGCGAAGGGCGCGCCGAATTGTTCGGACGTGATCCGCAGGCCATCGAGGCGCGGCGTCACATTGGCGTGATGCTGCAGCAGGCCAGCTTGCCCGACACCCTGCGTGTGGGCGAGTTGCTGCACCTGACCGCCAGCTATTACCCGAACCCGCGCAGCGTGGCTGAAAGCGCCGAACTGGCCGGTGTGGCGGATCTGCTCAAGCGGCCGTACAAGAAACTGTCCGGTGGCCAGCAACGGCGCGTGCAGTTTGCGTTGGCGCTGTGTGGCCGTCCGCAACTGCTGTTTTTGGATGAGCCGACCGTCGGCATGGATATCGAGGCGCGGCAAAAATTGTGGGCAGCCATGCGCGCACTGGTCGCCGAAGGCTCATCGGTGGTGCTGACCACGCATTATCTGGAAGAAGCCGAGGCACTGGCGCAACGCGTGGTGGTAATGGGCCATGGCCATGTGTTGAGCGAAGGCAGCGTCGACGATCTGCGCGCGCGGGTGGCGATGACGCGCATTCGTTGCGTGAGCGGTCTGGATGCGGCGACCGTGGCGGGCTGGAACGATGTTGGCAGCGCGGTGCGCGAAGGCGGTCGCCTGATCGTCACCACCGCGGCGGCTGAAAACGTGCTGCGTCGCCTGCTTGGTGCCGACCCGGCGCTGTCGGAGCTGGAAGTGCGCCGCGCGGGCCTCGCCGAAGCCTTTGTCGAACTGACCCGCGAAGATGATCGTGCCGAGAAGGAGGCCGCCTGATGAATGCCATGGCCACAACTGTTGCCGCGTCGCTGCCGACTGGCATGACCAAACGCCGCGTGTTGGGCGCGTACTTGGCCGAAGCGCGCAGCGAATGCCTGCGCTATCTGCGCAGCCCGGGTTTTCTGATCCCGGTGATGATCTTCTCGTGCATGTTCTACCTGCTGTTCGCGGTCGTCATGGGTGGCTCCTTTGGTCATGGCGCCAGCACGTATCTGCTGGCCAGTTACAGCGTGTTCGGCATCATGAGTCCGGGCCTGTTCGGCTTTGGCGCATCGCTGGCGATCGAACGCGACAACGGCCTGCTGACCTTGAAGCGCGCCTTGCCGGTGCCGCCGGGCGCGTACCTCATCGGCAAGATGATCATGGCGATGGTGGTGGCCGCCGGCGTGGTGGTGCTGTTGTTGCTGATGGCCGAATTTCTGGGCCATGTGCCGGTGACGCCGGGCATGGCAGCCGGGCTGTTTGCCACAGACGTGCTGGGCGTGCTGCCGTTTTGCGCCATGGGCATGTGGGTTGGCACCTTGATCAAGGGACAGGGTGCGCCCGGTTTGCTCAACCTCGTCTATCTGCCGATGTCGTTCCTGTCCGGCTTGTGGATTCCGCTGCCGCAGTTGCCGCATGCCTTGCAGAAGCTGGCGCCGATTTTTCCCAGCTATCACCTGGAGGCGATTGCGCTCGATGTGGTGGGCATGGCACAGGTCACGATCTGGCCGCATGTGCTGGTACTGATCGGGTTTGCCGTGGTGTTTCTGGGCTTGGCCATGCGTCGTCTGCGTCGTCACGGGTAGTAGCATGAATGCCATGAACTTTTTGTCGACAATACGGATTCCCCGCTGGTTGCAGCCGGCGCCGGAATCGATTGCGCAACGCATGCGCCAAAGCGGTCGACAGCCGCTCTTGCAGACGTTCAATTTGCTGTGGTCGGTGTGGTTGTTCCTGGTTCCCGTGCTGACGACACCGGTGTCGGGTTATGTCATCTCGCTGGCGGTGAGTTACCCGATTTTTCTGGTGCTGTTTGCAGCCGTGTACCTGCGGCCGTATCGGGAGATCAGCTATTACTCGGTTGGCATGCTGGTGCTGGCGTGCGCTGTCGCGCCGTTCAATCAGGCTGGCTGGACGTATGCCGTGTTTGCCTGCGTCTATGTGCCGTACACGGGCTCGCTGGGCAAAGCCATTGCGTGGATGTTGGCCGAAGAGTTGGTCGTGGTGGTCGCGGCGGCATGGTATGGCTGGCCGTGGCAGGTATTGGCGCTGATTGCCGGCGTGTGTTCCAGCGCGGGTTTTGGTGGTTTGATGGCACGGGTCAACGCCATGAAACGCGCGGGCGAATTGGCGTCCAGCGATGAAGTGCGGCGCTTGGCTGCCAATGCCGAGCGTGAGCGCATCGGGCGCGATTTGCACGATCTGCTGGGTCACACCTTGTCGTTGATTACCTTGAAGCTGGAGTTGGCGGGCAAGTTGTTTGATGCCGATCCCGAGCGTGCGCGCACTGAATTGACGGATGCGGAAAAAGTCGCCCGTCAGGCCTTGGCCGAAGTGCGCGCCGCCGTCACCGGCATCCGCGCCACGGGGTTGGCGGGCGAGTTGGCCTCGGCGCAGTTGATGTTGCGTACGTCCGGCGTGGATGTGCAGGCTGAGGCCATGCCCGCATTGCCGGACGCCGTGGACGATGTGCTGGCCATGGTGTTGCGTGAGGCGGCCACCAATATCCATCGGCATGCGCGTGCCAGCCATGCCGACATCAGCGTGGAGGTGGTTGATGGCCATGCGCGGATGCGCGTGTGCGATGACGGCCGTGGCGGTATCGATGTGGCAGGCAATGGCCTGAAGGGCATGCGCGAGCGCGTTGAAACCATGAGCGGACATTTGGCCATCCATTCGCTTTCGGGGCAGGGCACCGAGCTGGTGGTGGATATTCCGCTGCCACGGGCGGACAAACCTGCGCTGGACTCGGCACATCTGCGGCCCGACTGCCCACAAGACAAAGTATTGCCATTGCGACCCCAGACCAGGAGCCAATCATGATTCGCGTGTTGCTGGCCGAAGACCAGTCGATGGTGCTGGGTGCGCTGTCGGCGTTGTTGAACCTGGAGTCGGACATCGAGGTGCTGGGCGCTGCCGCCGATGGCGAGATGGCGTGGCGCGAGCTCGAGCGGCTCAAGCCGGACGTGCTGGTGACCGACATCGAAATGCCCGGCCTGACCGGGCTGGAACTGGCCCAGCGCGTGCAACGCCACGAACTGCCGATCAAGGTGGTCATCGTGACGACCTTCGCGCGGCCCGGCTTTTTGCGCCGCGCGCTGGATGCCGGTGTCAGCGGCTATCTGCTCAAGGACGCGCCGGCGGAAAAACTGGCCGAGGCGTTGCGCATGGTGCATCGCGGCGGGCGCGCGATCGACCCGCAGTTGGCGCTGGAGGCGTGGTCCGAAGCCGATCCGCTCAACGACCGCGAGCGCCAGGTGCTGCGCCTGGCCGGTGAAGGTCAATCGGCCGGTGACATCGCCACCGCGCTCAGTCTGTCGCACGGCACGGTGCGCAATTACCTGTCCGAGGCCATTGGCAAGCTGGGCGTGGCCAATCGCATCGAGGCGTATCGGCTGGCAAGGCAAAAGGGTTGGTTGTAGGCGGGCGCTGGCCCGCACGCTATTCCAGTGCGGCCAGCGCATCGGCCTGCTGCTCGCGCGCCAGCGCGTTGAGCAGTTCATCCAGATCGCCGTCGAGGATGTTGCCCAGGCTGTACAGCGTGAGGTTGATGCGGTGGTCGGTGACGCGGCCCTGCGGAAAATTGTAGGTGCGGATGCGCTGGCTGCGGTCGCCCGAGCCGACTTGCAGGCGGCGCGATTCGGCACGTTCGGCGGTGGCCTTGGATTGCGCCTCGTCCAACAGGCGCGCTTTCAGCAGGCTCATGGCGCGGGCGCGGTTTTTGTGCTGGCTGCGTTCTTCCTGGCACTCGACCACGATGCCGGACGGTACGTGCGTGATGCGGATGGCCGACTCGGTCTTGTTGACGTGCTGGCCGCCGGCGCCGGAGGAGCGGAACGTGTCCACTTGCAGGTCGGCCGGATTGATTTCGACCTCGTCGATGGTGTCCATCTCGGGCAGGATGGCGACGGTCGCGGCCGAGGTGTGGATGCGTCCGCCGGCCTCGGTTTCGGGCACGCGTTGCACGCGGTGGGTACCCGATTCGAACTTCATCCACGAGTACACGTTGGTGCCTTCGATGCGCGCCACCACTTCCTTGTAGCCGCCGCGTTCGCCTTCGTGCGCGGACAAGATTTCGACGTGCCAGTGGCGGCGCTCGGCAAAATGCGAATACATGCGGAACAGGTCGCCGGCAAACAGCGCGGCCTCGTCGCCGCCGGTGCCGGCGCGGATTTCCAGGTACAGGTTGGCCTCGTCGCGCGGGTCGCGCGGAATCAGGCGCAGCTTGAGCTGGGTGTCCAGCTCGTCCAGCTCGACTTGCAAACGCGCCACATCGTCGGCGGCCATGCCGCCCAGCTCGGTGTCGTCCAGCATGAGGCGCGCTTCGTCCAGTTCGTGCGTGGCGTCCTGGTACTGGCGCAGCACGGTGACGACGGGTTCAAGCTGGGCGTACTCGCGCGACAGTTTGGTGAAACGCCCGGTATCGGCCACCACGTCGGGCTGGGCCAGCAGCAGGGCAACTTCTTCGTGACGTTCGGCCAGTGCCTCGAGTTTGCGTTGGATCGATGGGGTCATGGGACAAGGTTGCGTGGTGGCGGGAACAAGGACAAATGACGAAAGCGGCAGCCAGCCGCCTTCGCTAGGCGTCCCGTTCCACGTCGTCTTGCGTGTTGTCCGGCAAGTCGTACAGGCGCTCGGCCGCATGCAGCAGCTCGATGTCGCCGTTGAGCGTGGCGTCGCGCAGATGGGTGCTGGGCGCGTGCAACAGCTTGTTGGTCAGCGTGTGCGCCAGGAACGCCAACGCTTCTTGTGGACTTTTGCCGTGCGCCAGCATGGCTTCGGCCTTGGCCAGCACTTCGTCGCGCTGGGTTTCGGCGTGGTTGCGCAAGCCGCGGATGGGGTTGTTGAGCGTCAGCGCGCGGCGCCAGGCCATGTAGCGTTCGACTTGCAGGTCGATGATGGTTTCGGCTTCCTGCGCGGCCGCTTCGCGCGTGCGCTTGTTGCGGTCGATGACTTGCCGGAGATCGTCGATGCCGTACAGGAACACGTCCTTGAGCTGGCCGACTTCGGGCTCGATGTCGCGCGGCACGGCAATGTCGACCATGAACATGGGTTTGTGCCGGCGCGTTTCGATGGCGCGCTCGACCATGGCGCGCGTGATCAGCGGTTCGCGCGCGGCGGTCGATGAAATGACGATGTCGGCCTCGGCCAGATGCTCGCCCAGCTCGGCCAGGCTGATCGCGTAGCCGCCGTGCTCGGTCGCCAGCCGTTGCGCGTTTTCCGGCGAGCGGTTGGCGACGATCAGGCGACGCACCTTTTTGTCCATCAGGTGGCGCGCGACCAGCTCGATGGTTTCGCCGGCGCCGACCAGCAGCACGCAGGCGCCGTCGAGGTCGGTGAACACCTGCTCGGCCAAGCGCACGGCCGTGAATGCGACCGACACCGTGTGCGCGCCGATGTGGGTGTCGGTGCGCACGCGCTTGGCCACGGCGAACGTGCGTTGCAGCAGGCGGTCCATCGGCGCGTCCAGCGTGTGCGCCTGCCGGGCGATCTGCCAGGCGTCCTTCACCTGGCCCAGGATCTGCGGTTCGCCCAGCACCATCGAGTCCAGCCCGGTGGCGACGCGGAACATGTGCCGCACGGCGTCGTCTTCGTCGTGCCGGTACAGGAACTCATCGAGCTTGCCGGGGGTCAGAT
>DASVGR010000054.1:0-17821 GCA_036379395.1 Rhodanobacteraceae bacterium
TCATGAGGTGACAGAGTCGTCGAAAGCGCACGTCATGCCTGCATGATGTTCGGGGGGACCCGAAAACCATCAAGGCTCTTGTGGGAGCCCGCCTGCGGGCGAAGGGGGTTTGTTTCATGCCGGCATCTGGCCATCGCGCGCAGGCGCGCTCCTACGGCAAGGTTTGCTACAGCCGGAATTCGTGGCCCAGATATACCTCGCGCACTTTGTCGTTGGCGAGGATGTCGGCCGGCGGACCCTTGGCCAGCACCACACCTTCGTTGAGGATGTAGGCGTGGTCGCAGATGCCGAGTGTTTCACGCACGTTGTGGTCGGTGATGAGCACGCCGATGCCGCGGTCCTTGAGGTGGCGCACGATGCGCTGGATCTCGCCGACCGAGATCGGGTCGACACCGGCGAAGGGCTCGTCCAGCAGCATGTAGCGCGGGTTGGCGGCCAGTGCGCGCGCGATTTCCACGCGCCGACGCTCGCCGCCGGACAGGCTGACGCCTTTTTGCCGGGCGATGTGTTCGATGTTGAGCTCGGCCAGCAGCTTGTCGCGTTCTTCGTGGCGCTGGCGCAGGGTCAAGTCCTCGCGCAGCTCCAGCACGGCGAGGATGTTGTCGGCCACGGTCAGGCGCCGGAACACGGACGGTTCCTGCGGCAGGTAGCCGATGCCCAGGCGGGCGCGCTCGTGCATCGGCAGGCCGGTGATGTCCTTGCCGTCAAGTTCGATGCGTCCGGCGTCGGCCGGAATCAGGCCAACCACCATGTAAAAGCAGGTGGTCTTGCCGGCGCCGTTGGGTCCGAGCAGGCCGACCACTTCGCCCTCGTTGATGGCAAAGCCGAAATCACGCACGACCTGGCGCGAGCGAAAACCCTTTTTGAGTCCGGTGGCTTGCAGCATCGGTCAGTGCTTGCCCGTGGATGAGGCGGAGGCCGGCTGGCCGGTACTGGCCGCCTGACGTGGCTGGAAAGTCAGATGCACGCGGTTGTCGCCGTGGCTTTGTGCCGTCATGGTGCTGGTTTCGGTGTTGTAGACCAGGGTGTCGCCCTTGGCCTGGCCACGGCCGGCCTGCTTGATGTCGGCATCGCCGGTAAACGTCGCCACGCCCTTGGGGATGTCGTAGTCGATGGTGTTGGCGTGACCGGTGACGAGGTTGCCGTTGTCATCCATTTGGCGCAGGTGGGCCGGGGAGCCGGTCAGGACCACGCGGGACACGCGCGAATTGGCGTCGAAATACACCGTGGCGCTGGCGCTGGTGATCTTGAGCGTGCCCTGGGTGATGGTGACATCGCCCTTGAGATGGCTCACACCGTTGGGCGTGGCGCTGGCATCGGCCGATTTGGCGGCCACTTCGACCGGCTGCGAGCGGTCGCTTTTTTTGGCGTGGGCCGGCAACGACAACGCGCCGCACAGCAGGCCGGCAGCGACGAGGAGGGCCAGAAACGAGGCCTTACTTGTGTGCGCTGGGCGCAAACGTGCCATGGAAATCATGCAGCAGCTCCAGGTGCTTGGAATCGAGATTGGCGCGCAGGCCGATGCTGGACATTCTAGAGGTTCCCTGGCGCAGGTGGGCCGGTTGCGCGGTGGCCAGTTCGTGCTTGAGCGGCCAGGCGGTGACGTCGGAGGTGTCGATTTGCGCCGAGGGCACACCGTCTTGTTCGGGGCGTTGCATTTGCACCGGCCCCATCAGCTTGATGACGGTATGGTTGGCGTTGACCCAGCCGTAGTCGGCATGGCCGTGCCACGGCCCGCCCTTGGCGCCGTCGCGCGGCGGCAGCAGAAAATGCGGCTTGTCGACGTAGAACGAGTTGTCGCCGTTGCGCCGTTGCAGCGAGGGCGAGCGCATGCGAAAGCTCAGCGCGCCGTCCGGCGCATACGCGTACAGCGTGAAATCGTGCAGCGTGTAGCCCGAGCGCGGCGGTCCGACCAGCGCACGCGGTTTGGGTGGCGGGCGCAGCCACCACAGCGCGATCTGCACCAGTGCGACCGCGACGGCCAGGATGGCCAGGCTGATGACGAGACGGCGTTGCGTCATGCCGGCTTGGCAAGGTCAAGCTTGCCTTGGGCGGAAAGGATCAGGTCGCACACCTCGCGCGCCGCGCCATCGCCGCCGCACTGGCGCGTTTGCCAGTGCGTGTACGGCAGCACTTGCGTGTGCGCGTTGGCCACGGCCACGGCCAGGCCGGACACCTGCATGGCCGGCACGTCGGACAGGTCGTCGCCGGTGAAGGCGGTTTGTTCGGCAGTGACGCCCAGTGCCTTTTGCAGCTGGGCCAGGCAGGCACGCTTGTCTTTTTGGCCCTGGTAGACATGGTCGATGCCCAGTTCCTCGGCGCGCAGCGCCACCGGGCGGCTGACGCGCGCGGTGATGATGGCCACCGTGATGCCGTGGGCCATCAGGCGTTTCAGGCCGTGTCCGTCATGCGCGTGAAATGCTTTCAGCTCGTGGCCGTCTTCGGTGTACCACAGCCGGCCGTCGGTCAACGTGCCGTCCACGTCGAAGGCGGCCAGGCGGATGCGCGACGCGCGCTCGCGCACGGCGTCGGAAGCGAAATTGAACAGTTCAGCGGTCATGGGCATGGCTTCATTGTAGGAGCGGCGCAAGCCGCGACGCGGGGGGCGGACATGCCGCGGGGCCGGTCTTGTCGCGACGGCCGGCCGCTGATGTTAAACCACGCGGGCGCGCAGCAAATCGTGGATGTTCAGCGCGCCGACGACGTGGTTGTCGGCGTCAACCACCAGCAGCGCGTGGATCTGGTGCTTTTCCATCAATTGCGCGGCCTCCACCGCCAGCTTGTCGGCGGTGATGGTCTTGGGGTGGCGCGACATCAGCTCGCTGACCTTGCTGGCACGCAGGTCCACGTCGTCATCGTCCAGCGCGCGGCGCAGGTCGCCGTCGGTGAACACGCCGACCAAACGCGCGTCGGCGTTGACCACGGCGGTCAGGCCAAGGCGTTTTTGCGTCACCTCGACCAGTGCCGCGCGCATGTCGGCGCTGGCGGCGACGGACGGGATGCCGTCACCGGTGTGCATGACGTCGGCAATGCGCAGCAGCAGGCGCCGGCCGAGGCTGCCGGCGGGATGCGAGCGCGCGAAATCGGCGGCGGTGAAACCGCGCGCTTCCAGCAGCGCGATGGCCAACGCATCGCCCATGACCAGCGCCGCGGTGGTGCTGGAGGTTGGCGCCAGGCCCAGCGGGCAGGCCTCGGCCGGCACGCTCATGTCCAGATGCACGTCAGCCTGGCGTGCCAGTGACGAGCCGGCATTGCCGGTCATGGCGATCAACGTGATGCCCTGGCGCTTGATGACCGGCAAAATCAGCAGGATCTCGTCGGTTTCGCCCGAGTTGGAAATGGCCAGCACGATGTCCTGTGGCTGGATCATGCCGAGGTCGCCGTGGCTGGCTTCGCCCGGATGCACGAAAAACGCCGGCGTGCCGGTCGAGGCCAGCGTGGCGGCGATCTTGCGCGCGATGTGGCCCGACTTGCCCATGCCGGAAACCACCACGCGCCCGTGTCCGGCCAGGATGCGCCGGCACGCGTCGCTGAATGCGCCATCGATGCGCGTTTGCAGCGAAACGATGGCCTCGGCCTCGGTGGCGATGACGCGGCGCGCACTGGCAACCATGGCGTCGGCGGGCGGAACGGCGGACGGATCGGCGTGGGTGGCGTTCATGGACCTTCTTGCATGGTGGGACGCAGGCGATACCGGCGTGAGAGGATTTCCATTACCATCACGCCGACTTATTTTACCGTTATATAACGCGTTGCGTATATTCGCGTCGCGGTTGGAAATGCATGAAAACACAAGCCATCAAGACAGCGATTGAACAAGCCGTGCCCGATGCCACGGTTGAAGTGCGCAGCGACGACGAAGTGCACTTCGAAGCGCGCGTGGTCAGCGACGCATTTGCCGGCAAGCTGCCGCTGGCGCGTCACCGCATGGTGTATGCGGCGCTGGGCGACGACATGGGCAATGCCATCCATGCATTGAGTCTGAAAACCTTGACGCGCGAAGAAGCCGCGCGCACTTCGCGGGGATAATCCATGGCCAAGATCGTGATTGCCGGCGGCCACCCGCTCGAAGGTGACGTTGCCATTTCAGGCGCCAAGAACGCCGTGCTGCCGATCCTGGCGGCCACCTTGCTGGCCGACGAGCCGGTTTCCATCGGCAACGTGCCGCATCTGCACGATGTGACCACGACGATGGAGCTGCTGGGCCAGATGGGCGTGCAGCTGGTGCTCGACGAACGCATGATGATCCACATCGACCCGCGCACGATCGACCGCTTTGCGGCGCCGTACGAGCTGGTCAAGACGATGCGCGCGTCGATCCTGGTGCTGGGCCCGCTGGTCGCGCATTTCGGCCAGGCCGAAGTATCGCTGCCGGGCGGCTGCCAGATCGGCTCGCGTCCGGTGGACCAGCACATCCGCGGCCTGCGCGCGCTGGGCGCCGAGGTCGAGGTCAAGAACGGCTACATCTACGCCAAGGCCGAGCGCCTGAAGGGCGCGCGCATCAACATGGACATGGTGACCGTCACCGGCACCGAGAACATCATGATGGCGGCGACCTTGGCCGAAGGCACCACCATCATCGAAAACGCGGCGCAGGAGCCCGAAGTGGTGGATCTTGCGCATTGCCTGAACGCGATGGGCGCGCAGATCGAGGGTGAGGGCACCAACACGCTGGTCATCCATGGTGTCGAGCGCCTGCACGGTTGCCATTACGACGTGCTGCCCGACCGTATCGAAACCGGCACGTTCCTCATCGCCGGCGCCATTACCGGCGGGCGCGTGCGCACGCGTCATGCGCGTCCGTCCACGCTGGAAGCGGTGTTGTCCAAGCTGGAAGAAACCGGCGCGCAGCTGAGCACCGGCGATGACTGGATCGAGCTGGACATGCGCGGCAAGCGCCCGCGCGCCATCAATCTGACCACGGCGCCGTACCCGGCGTTTCCGACCGACATGCAGGCGCAGTTCACCGCGCTCAATTGCGTGGCCGAGGGCGTGGGCGTGATCACCGAGACAGTGTTCGAAAACCGCTTCATGCACGTGCACGAATTGCAGCGCCTGGGCGCGGACATCCGTCTGGAAGGCAACACCGCCATCGTGCAGGGCGTGCCGGGCATGAGCGGTGCGCCGATCATGGCCACCGATTTGCGCGCCTCGGCGTGCCTGGTGCTGGCCGGTCTGGTGGCCGCGGGCAACACCACGGTCGACCGCGTGTACCACATCGACCGCGGCTACGAGAACATCGAGGAAAAGCTCAGCGGCCTGGGCGCGAACATCCGTCGCCTGCCGAATTGATCGGCGCCTCGGCAGGGCCTGGCGCCAGCCGCCATCTTGCCATCGCGCGCAGGCGCGCTCCTACGTTGGCTCAACGCTTTTTTAGGAGCGCGCCTGCGCGCGATGGCATCAAAAAACGGGCCGTCGACAAGGCGTTCCCGCGAAAGCCCTACAGCGTGCGGTTGATGACGATGCTGGCTTCCGCTTTCGGACCGACCGCGAGCGGGCCGGTGGAGCCTTCCAGATCGCCGGTTTGCGGCGCGGCCTGGCCGCTGGCCGACACGCGTGCGGTCAGGATGACCTTGCCGGCCGAAGCCAGGTCGTGGCCCGGCGCCATGGCCATGGCGTTGGTCAGCGTGATGGTGGCCGGCAGGTCACCCACTTTCAGGCGATCGACGGCCAGCGGCACCGGCGAGCCATTCGCCGCGTGGGCGTAGACGAACAGGGTTTCGTCGGCCTTGGCCCGCGCCTTCAGGCCGGGATCGAGACTGACGCTGACCTTGATGCTGGGCGCGTCGGCGGTGGCCTTGGGCGCGCTGGCCTGACGGTTCGGATCAAGCAGGGCTTCGGCCTGGGCCTGTGTCTTGCCGGTCGCGCGCGCGTTGGCCATGGCAATCTGGCGGCTGACGGCGTTGGCGACGTCGCTGTCCGGTGACAGCAGCACTTGCAGGCGGCGCCACATCAGCGCGGCGTCCACGAAATGGCCGGCCTGGTAATCGCTGATACCCATCAGCCACAGGCCGCGCTGGTTGTGCGGGTCGGTCTTGAGGGCCTGCTGCAGACGCGCGCGCGAGGCGCCTTCGATGAGATGGTCGGGCCGCGCCAGCGAGTCGGCCTCGACCCACGCGACCATGATGTCGGCACTGTCCGGCGCCAGTTTCAGCGCGTGCGCGTAGGCGTCGCGGGCCTTGGCCGGCTGCTTGAGGATGCCGTAGGACTGGCCCAGCAGCAGCCAGCCCTGCAAGTCGTTGGGCGATTTTTGCAGGCGCTGCCGCAACGCGGTGATGGCCTGGCTGACGGTCATTTGCGGTTGCGCATGGCGCACCGAAGCCTCGACCGCAGCCGGGGTACCGAGGTTTGCGTAGGCGAAAATGGCCGCCAGCGGCAGGGCGAAGGCCAGTCCGAGGCTCAGGAAAAAAATGCCGCGCGAACGCCCCGCCTGTCGCCCGCGCCGCACCAGTGGCAGCAGGACAAGCGCGAGGGCCGCGATGATCATGACGGCGGCGATGAGGTAAAAAACGGTCAGCATGCTTGGCTATCTGTGTGAAGGGCGGCAGGTGGACGCGGGATGTGTTTTACCACTCGTCGTCATCGGCGGCAGGCACGGTGGGGGGCGGTCCGTGACGGCGTCGGCGCACGGTGATGACGATGGCGCCCGCGCCCAGCAGCAACACGACGAGCGGGCCGAACCACAGCAGCCATGTCGATGGCTTCACCGGCGGCTTGTACAGCACGTAGTCCGAATAGCGCGCGACGAAGTAATCCTTGATTTGCTGGTTGGTCCAGCCCTTCTGCATCTGCTCGAACACGATGTGGCGCATTTGCTGCGCCAGTTCGGCGTTGGACGCGGCCAGACTTTCGTCCTGGCAGACCAGGCAGCGCATCTGCCTGGTCAGCTTCTGGAAGCGCACTTCCTGCGCGTGGTTCTTGAACGGCAGCGGGTCGATGGTCGCCGCCGGCGCTTCCTGCGCGCAGGCACTGGCCATGCCGATGACCAGCGTGACCAGCAAGGTGGCGGCAAGGGCCGCAAGGCGGGCGGGCAGGCGACGGGTCATGACTGGCCCTCGCGTTTGAGCTTGGCGATTTTCGGTTCCAGCACGTCGCGGATGACCTTGGGCGTGAGCGGGCCGATGTGCTTGTAGCGGATGAACCCCTTGGCGTCGATGAGATAGGTTTCCGGCGCGCCGTAGACGCCGAAGTTGATCGCCGTCAAGCCGCTCTGGTCGCTCACGACCATGTGGTACGGACTGCCGTGGCGCGCCAGCCAGGCCTTGGCGTCGGCGGGCTTGTCCTTGTAGTCGTAGCCGATCAGCGGCACGCCCAGGCGCGAGGCGTAATCCATCAGCACCGGATGCTCTTCGCCGCAGGCGAAGCACCAGCTGGCGAACACGTTGACGAGGTACGGCTGGCCGAGCATGTCGGCCTTGGTCAGATCCTTGCCGGGCACGTCCAGACGCGGCAGATTGAACGCCGGCGCGGGCTTGTTGATGAGCGGCGAGGGCACCTCGCGCGGCAGGTGATACTTGCCCCACCAGATGCCGAAACCCAGCAGGGCCAGCAGCGCGATGAAAACCGTCAGCGGCAGCGCTCGGGTGGTGCGGGTCATGCGGTCGCCTCCGCGTCACCCGGTTCGGGCAGCGGGCCGGTGACAGTCGTGGCGGCGGCGACGGCTTCGCGCTTGATGCGGAAACGCTTGTCGACCATGGCCACGAAGCCGCCCAGCATCATCAACACGCCGCCACCCCAGATCCAGCGCACGAACGGCTTGTTGTAGATGCGCAGCGACCAGGCGCCGTTGTCGGAGCCGTCCAGCGGATTGCCCAGCGCGGCGTACAAATCGTGCGTGAAACCGCCGTTGACCGAGGCTTCGGTCTGTTCCTGGCCACCGGCGTAGGTGCGCTTTTGCGGATGCAGCACGGCGACCTGATCGCCGGACTTGTCGAACACCGTGATGGTGCCCTGGATGGCCGTCCAGTTGGGGCCCTTGATGTTTTTCACGCCGTCGAAACGGAACGCGTAGCCGCCGGCATCCTGGCTTTGCCCCGGATTGATGCGCACGTCGCGCTGCACGCTGAGCGACTCGGACAGCAGAATGCCGAACACGACCACCGCAATGCCCAGATGCGCCAGCAGCATGCCGGCCATCTCGGCCGGATAGCGGCGTCCGCGCGGCATGCCGCGCCAGCGTTTGACGGCATACATGACCACGCCGCGCAGCACGTAGGCAAATGCCAGCGCACCGAGAATCAGGCGCAGATGGTTGGTCGAGCCGCGCCACCACACCGCGCAGGCGACGGCGGCGACGATGACGGCAAACACGGCGCAATGGATCAGCACGCGCTTCAATTCGCGCGTGTCCGATTTGCCCCAGCGCGCGAACGGCGCCAGCGGCACCACCAGCATGGCCGGCGCCATCAGCAGAATGAACAGCGGCCCGAAATACGGCGGCCCGACCGAGATGTGGCCCATGTGCAGCGCTTCGCCGATCAGCGGAAACATCGTGCCCAGCAGCACCATCGCAGCCGATGCCGTCAGCGCCAGATTCAGCACCAGCACCACGGTTTCGCGCGAGGACACGGTGAACGGCTTGCCGCCGGCGACCTTGGGTGCGCGGATGGCGTAGATCAGCAGCGACGCGCCGATCACGACGCCCAGCAGCACCAGGATGAACATGCCGCGGCGCGGGTCCACGGCAAACGCATGCACGCTGGTCAGAAGGCCCGAACGCACCAAAAATGTGCCCAGCAGCGACAGCGAAAACGCGAAGATCGACAGCAGCAAGGTCCAGGCGCGCAACGTGCCGCGCTTTTCGGTCACGGCCTGTGCGTGGATCAGCGCCGTGCCGACCAGCCACGGCATGAACGAGGCGTTTTCGACCGGGTCCCAGAACCACCAGCCACCCCAGCCCAGCACGTAGTACGACCACAGGCTGCCGGCCACGATGCCGAGCGTCAAAAAAGCCCACGCGGCATTGGTCCATGGCCGCGCCCAGCGCACCCATTTCTGTTCCAGATTGCCGCCCAAGAGCGCCGCGATGGCAAACGCGAAGGCCACCGAGAAACCGACGTAGCCCATGTACAAGATCGGCGGGTGGAACGCCATGCCGGGGTCTTGCAGCAGCGGGTTCAGATCGGCGCCGTTGGCCGGCATCGGCAGCAGGCGGCCGAACGGGTCGGAGGTGAGGATCGAAAACACGTAGAAGCCGGTCGACACCAGCCCCAGCACACCCAGCACGCGCGCGGCGAAGGCTTCCGGCAAACGGCGCTGGCTGAAGAACGCCAACGCCACCGTCCACACCGCCAGGATCAGCATCCACAGCAGCATCGAGCCTTCATGCGCGCCCCACACGGCGGCCACCTGGTAGTACCACGGCAGCGTCAGGTTGGAATTTTGCGCGACGTAGGCGACGGAAAAATCGTGCGTCAAAAACGCGTAGGTCAGGGCCAGAAAGGCCAGCCCCACGAACACGAACTGGCCGGCGGCGGCGGGGCGGGCGACGGCCATCAGCGGCGCGCTGTTTTTCCACGCGCCGATGAGCGGCAGCACGCCCTGCACGATGGCCAGCAGCAGGGCGAGGATCAGGGCCAGTTGACCAAGTTCGGGAATCATGGGTGATTACTCCTGACGGCCGCGCCGGTCTGCCGCAAGGCGGTGCGGATGGGGTGCTGGTCGTCAATCATGGCAGAACGTGCCGGCGCATTTCAGTGCGCGCCGGCCGTGTCGGTTCCGGTGCCGCCGGCGTTCTCGTCGGCCGTCTTGAGCGCCTTGGCGCGCGCCTCGGCATGCGCGCGGCCGGCTTTTTCGGCCTTCTTGATGTCGGCGGCCACTTCCGGCGGCATGTAGGTTTCGTCGTGCTTGGCTAGCACCTGCGTGGCGACGAAGCGGTCGCCGCGCATGTGGCCGGTGGTCACCACGCTTTGGCCCTCGCGGAACAGGTCGGGCAGGATGCCGGTGTAGACCACGGGCATGTCGTGGAAGCGGTCGGTGACGACGAAATCGACCTTCAACGTGCCCTTGACGTGCTTGATCGAACCTTCTTCGACAATGCCGCCCAGCCGGAACGTGCTGCCGACCGGCGCCTTGCCGGCATCGACCTCGGTGGGCGAGAACATGTAGGTGACGTTGCGCTGCAAGGCAAACATGGACAGCGCGACCGCCACCGCGACGGCGGCCAGGACCAGTCCAACGATGATGAGGCGGCGTTTGCGTACGGCGTTCATGGCGGCAAGTGGCGGTCAGTCGGTTTGGGGCTTGGGATCGGCGGTCGGGCGACGTGCCTGGCGCGCCTGCTGACGGGCCAGGCGGGCGCGCAGCTGGCGCAGCAATTGGCGGTGCCGCACGACCGGCGCGAGGTAATCGATGAGCAAGACGACAAAAAAGACGGCATAGGCCGACCAGACGTAGCCGGCATACCCGCCCATGGCCAAAAAGGACTGTAGACTCATTGGCTTGCCCGTCCCTTGACCTGTGGCAATTCGCGCACCCACTGCTTGCCGCCCTCAAGGTCGACCAAGTCGGTGCGCATGCGCCCGAGCAGGCTGGCGGCCCAGTACAGATGCGTGGCCAGCGCCATCACCAGCAGCGGCCACAACATGCGCGGATCAATCGTGGACGGGCCGAACAGGCGCACCGTGGTGCCTTGGTGCAGCGTGTTCCACCATTGCACCGAGTAATGCACGATGGGCAGGTTGATCGCGCCGATGATGGCCAGGAACCCGGCCGCGCGCGCGCCTTGGCGGCGGTCCTCGAAGGCGTGGTACAGGCCGATCACGCCCAGGTACAAAAACAGCAAGACCAGTTCGGATGTGAGCCGCGCGCCCCACGTCCACCACGTGCCCCAGGTCGGTTCGCCCCAGATGGAACCGGTGACCAGCGTGATGAACGTGAACGCCGCGCCCAGCGGCGCCGACTGCACGATGACCACCTCGGCCAGCTTGATGCGCCACACCAGCGCAATGAACGCGGCCACGGCCATGGTGGCGTAGATGAACAGGCTCATCCACGCGCTCGGCACGTGGATGTAGATGATGCGGAACACGTCGCCCTGCTGGTAATCCGGCGGGGCCATGACCAGACCGCCGTACAAGCCGACGAGGGCGGTGACGACAGCCAGCCAGAAGCACCACGGGCGCACTTTGCCGGCAAAACGGTAGAACGTCGGTGGCGAGCTCAGGCGGTGCAGCCAGTGGGGAATCCAGTTAGCCATGCGCATGCTCGGTGGGACGGCAACGACCGTGCCGTGGCTGGCGGGTGTTGTCGAGTGGCGTGTTCATGAGTCCAGCGTGATGCGTAGGGCGGCGGCGCAAGCCAGCGGAGCGAGGATGATGCCCAGTGCCAGCGCGGCTCCCAGCCAGGCCATGGGCGCGATCCATGGTAGCCCCTGTTGCGCGGCCAGGACGGCGCCCGCGGCAAAAATCACCACGGGCACGCACAGCGGCAGCAGCATCAGCGCCAGCAGCATGCCCGAACGCCGCGTGCCGGCCGTCAGCGCCACCAGCACCGCGCCAAGCAGGCTCAGCAGCGGCGTGGCCAGCAGCAGCGCCAGTTCCAGCACATGCAGCGGGTGTGTCGGCAGGTGCAGCATGCTGGCGATGACTGGGCCGATGATGATCAGCGGCAGCGCCGTGGTCAGCCAGTGCGCCAGGATTTTCATGCCCACCAGCAGTGCCAGCGGCTGCGGCGCCATCAGCCATTGTTCCAGTGAGCCGTCCTCGATGTCGCTGCGAAACAGCGCGTCGAAGGCCAGCAGCATGGCCAGCAGCACGATCACCAGCACCACGCCGCCGGCGATGCGCGCGAGCAGCGCGTTGTCGGGCCCCAGCGCAAACGGAAACAGCGTGGCCACGATCAGCGCGTACAGCACCGGCAGCGCCATGTCGCCGCGGCGACGCCAGGCCAGGGTCAGGTCGCGGCGCAGGATCGCCCAGCAGGCCGCGCGCGTGGTGCCGGGCTTCATCGGGCGTCTCCGCGCGCGCAAGGGAGGATGGCGGGCCGCATCGTCATGCGCTCAGCCGGATGCGGCGCGGCTCGCCGTTCAAATACGTCACCGCGCCATGGCTGGTGACCAGCGCCGCGCCACCACGATGGATGTGCTGCTCGACAAGCCGGTTGACCAGCGAAATGCCTTCGCGGTCGAGATTGGCGTATGGCTCGTCCAGCAGCCAGATGGCGGCCGGGATCAGCACCAGCCGCGCCAGCGCCGCGCGTTTTTTCTGCCCCGCGGACAACCGCCGTACCGGCTCGTGCTCGTAGCCGGCCAGGCCGATGCCGGCCAGCACGGTGACCGGTTCGGTCCCTTGGCGGCGGCCGTACAGGCCTTCGGCCACGCGCAGGTTTTCCAGCGGCGAAAGGTCGAACTTCAGGCCCAGGTGATGGCCCAGGAGGATGATCTCGCCGGCGGCGTACAGCCGGTCCAACGGTGCGCCATGCAGCAGGATGTCGCCTTCCTGGTGGTGCAGCAGGCCGGCCAGCAGGCGCAGCAGCGTAGTCTTGCCGCTGCCGTTGTCGCCTTCCACCAGCATCACTTCGCCGGCGTGGAGCGCAAAGTCGATCGGCCCGAACACGGTTTCGTCGCCGCGCCGGAACGTCACGTCGCGACCTTCCAACAAGGGATCGGATTCACCGGGCAACGTCGGGTTGGACAAATCAGTACGCATCATGAACGAGCGATTGTCCTTGGCCGTGCGCGCCGTGTCCATGTGGCTGCGCGTCACGGCCGGACGTACCAGTGCAATTGCGCTGGCTCCGGGCCCGTGCCGCGCACGATGGCCCACTGCCGGAACGGCTGCATCAGCCGGTCCAGGGCGTTCCACTCGACCGGCTGCACGAACAGACTCATTTCGCGCCAGGGATTGACTGGTGGACCGACGCCCACGCCGACGCGGATGTGCGCGTGCGGAAAGTGCTGGCGCAAGGCGGACAGCAATTGATGCTGGCGAGCGCGGTTGACCGTTGCAGGTTGTGTTTGCGACAGCGGATTCCAGGCTGTCACGAAGGCCCAGGCGGCATCGGGCGTGGCCAGCGTGGCCAGCAGGGATGGCGGCAAGGGCGCGCCGATGCGGATATCGGCGCGCCGGCCGTTGCCCAGACGCACGCGATAGCGCGTGGCCAGAAAAGCGGCTTCAAGCGCGTCCGTCATCAGGCGCCCGGCAGTGTCAACGGCGGCAGCGGCGGCAAGGTGGCGCGCAAGGTCGCGGCGGCGGCATCGAGATCGACGTCGTCCACCTCGGCATGGCCTTGCAGCAGTTGGCCGAGCAGGGTGTCCTGCGCCAGCCCACGCTGCACGCAATACGCGTAGGGCAGGCTGGTGAACGTGACCATGCGGTAGCGCGGCATGAAATGCGTTGGTGCGAGATCAGCCAGCCGGTTGCCGAGGATGCGCTTGCGCAGATAGTCGTCCTCGACCACCGAATCGCGCATTTCGACGTAGTTTTCCAGCGCCATCGCGGCGATGGCGTCGGCATCGGGCTTGCGTTGTTGCGTAAAACGGGCAAACACGCCAGCCGTGTCATTGCCAGCCAGCAGTGGCGCCAGGATGGCCGCGTCCTCGAAGCCGGCGTTCATGCCCTGGCCGTGGAACGGCACGATGGCGTGGGCCGCATCGCCGATCAGCAGCGCGTCGTCGTCCAGATGCCAGCGATCGAGATACAGCGTGGCCAGCGTGCCGACCGGATGGTCGTCGTAATCGCGGTCGAAACGCGGCATCAGCGGCAGGATGTCGGCGTAATCCGTCTCGAAACAATGCCGTGCGCGGGCGGCGTCCGGCAGGCTGGCAAAACTGGGTTCGGCATCGCGGTGCGGCAGAAACAAGGTGACAGTGAAGCTGCCGCTGGCGTTGGGCAGGGCGATGCACATGCAGTTGCCGCGCGGCCAGATGTGCAGCGCGTTCGGCTCGATGGCGAACTTGTCGCCGGCGTCACGGCGCTGGCGTTGTTGCGCTGTCAGCGCGGTGTCGGGCAATTCGGCCAGCGACGGAATTTCCAGTTCCTTGTAACCGTGGCCGAGCGGCTCGATGCGCTCGCCCAGGGCGGCATGCCGGTTCATGGCCGCGCGCAGGGCGGAGCCGGCGCCGTCGGCACCGATCACGCGGGCAAACGCGTGGTCGTGGCGCGTGCCGTCGTGGTCGGCAAAAGTCAGCCGGTGTCGGGCAAAATCGGCATCGAGCAGGGTCTGCCCGAAATGCAGTGCCACGCCTGCTTTCTCGGCGGCATCCAGCAACAGCAGGTTCAAATCGCCGCGTGAAACCGACTGGTTGGACTCGCCATCGTTGATGCCGTAGCGCTGCAGGTTGGTGGTGCAGTCGCGCGCGTGGATCATGCGCCCGCGCATCATGACGGCCTGTGCCAGCACGGCCTGGTCAAGCCCGGCCATGCGCAATCCGGCCAGGCCGCGTTCGGACAACGCCAGGTTGATCGAGCGGCCGCCGATGAAGCCTTGCCGGCGCGGATCGGGACGTTTTTCGAACAGCTCGACCGCCATGCCGCGTTGCGCCAACAGCGTCGCCAGCAAGGTGCCAACCAGACCGGCACCGATGATCGTGATGGGCTGCTTGTGCATGACCGGTCGATGCTCCGCCTTGACGAAGCGCTGACCTTATCAGAACGGATGCGTCGCGGAACGGCCCTGCGCGGCACTTTGCATTGTCGGGCGGGGCGGCGGCTCTGCTAGCATCCACACATGAGTCGCGTATTGGACAACCCCGCGTCGCTGCTGCCGGGCCGCTTCGGCTACCTGATGGGCATGTACGCGGAAAATTACCATCGCCTGGTGCGCCTGTTTGCGCCGCAGCGGCTGGGGTGCGGGCATTACGTGTCCGATCTGGACGATGGCCTGGACGTGCACCTGATCGTGCAGGAGCGCCATCCGTACACGCTGGAATTGTCGCTCAGCTATGGTTTTGTCGACGCCTCCACCGGGCAGCCGTCACCGTCGGCGCAGTTGCGCATGTACACCGACGCGCATGTCGCCGAAGCGCTGCATTGCCATCCCGGACGGCATCTGTGGCATGTGCTGGGGCCGTTTCCGGCCGCGCAAACTGTCATGCAGCATCGCATGCAGATGAACAGTTTTCTCAACCGCTGGCTGGAATATCTGGCCGAGCAGGGGCATTCCATCGGCACGCTGGAACGCGTCGAACCCGAGCGGCGTTCGGCCTGACGGGTCTGGCTCAGCCGGATTGGCCGCCCGCGATCATTCCGCCGCCATCGGCGCGCTGAGGTTCTTGCTGTAGAAGCCCGACGGGTCGAAGCAGCACACGCGTTTTTTGCCCGAGGCCAGCATGTCGCAGGCATTGTCCACGCGGCGTTGACGGGTCTTGGCCTGTTTGGCCGATTCGATCCAGTGAATCCAGTCGACGCGCGCGATTGTCGTGGTGGCTTCCCAGCAAACCAGGGCCGGCGGGCAGGCCGCCAGTGCCTTGCGCAGATCCTCCGGCAACGCGGGTTCCGGCTCCGGATCGGCAGGAGCGACCTGGACGGTCACCATGTCGCCGACACGCACGTCGGCGGCTTCGCGCAATCGGTCGTTGACCTTGAGCCAGTGGCTCAGCTGGCCATCGGGTTCGAGCGTGGCGTGGAAAGGATGGCCGTTGAGGGTGCCCTGCACGGACGTCCTGCCGCGCCTTGGCAAGATGTCACTGGCGACCTTGGGCAGTACGAGAAAGCTCCACGCCACCCCCTTGCCCGATTTGGCCGGTGCGAGAAGCCGGGCCGTGAATGTTGCCGTGCGTGCATTCGTCATGTCGCAAGCTTCCCTGAAACGTAGACACCTTGGAAGTGGAACTTTCTGGCCCGCGCCGCCGGTGACCTGGCCAAGACTGACGCCGTCGATGCTGATGGCACCCCCGATGGTGCATAAACTGGCAGCTCGCACCCTTGCAGCCATCAAGCACGAACTCGCCGCCGTGGTCGCGCATCAAGCGCTCCACGCGACGTTGGCCTGCACGTTCTCCCTGTTTGCGCAGTGCCGCGTGGACCCGTGGGCTGCCATAGGCTTTCCGGCTGTCCTGGTGGACTTGGTACACACACTGGAGCGGGCGTGCATCTTCGAGCGCTCGCTCGCTTTCGGGACGGTTGCGCCAGGCGTGGTGGTCGCTGGCACTGACTCCAAACAGGCGGCACAGGCGCCTCACCGGATCATTGAGCTCCGTTTTCAACGCCGGATCGACGGTGATTTTCTTGGTCACGATCTTGCCTTCGCGTGCTTCATTGCGCCAACGAGACAACATGAAGGGGTGGATGTAAAGCGTTTCGGCGACGTCCTTCACGCGCACGCCAGAAAGCTGGCTCAGGCGCACGGCGACGGTCTTGAATTCGGCGCTGTAGCGGTGGGAGGGCGAGGGCTTGGTTTGGGCATGGAAGACACTCCCGAAGGGTTAGGTCAGGGGGGGCCACTAAAGCGTAGGAGCTATCCGGTCGGCTGCAGCGATTTGTTAGCGCTGCTTTTACTCTACCTTTATCAGACGAGACTTACCCAGACCTCAGGAATCTCAATCTCGTACCCATCACCAAACTCAACCAAATAATATTTTTTACTACACGATATATCTCTATTATTAATTTTAAAATCATCATTTGTCTCAGTGATGGCGACCACCTCGCCGATACTTCCTGGGCGAAATATTTGTGGTGCAGAAGAACTAACTTTAACCGTGTCACCGAAGGTTACTTCATTCATTGATAATGCCTAATAATTTATTGGAAGCCACGGTGTTCCATCAGGGTTCTTTACATCCGGAACATGGGCATGTGGGCGCTGTGCACGCGGATCAGGGTGTGTAGCAGATTTATGCGGCCCGTCGATACGTGCTCCAGTGAGGTTCCCATCAGCGTCACGAACTTGTATGTACTTTCCATCAGGTGACCCCGTAATCGCGCCACCTCTTGGCGTGGGTATGGCATTGCCTTTCGAATCCACAAATACTGTTCCGATGCTATCTGTCTTTTCTCCTGTGCCTACCGCCTGCTCGCTTGCGCCCGGCTTGATGACCTTTCGTGCGAGAACACGAGCACCCGCGCGAAGCAATGTACCGAGACCAGCCGTCTCATCCACCCCCGTATATGCACCGACGACTACAGCAGCATAGGGGCCATATTTTTTTAGCCCGTTGATTGTTGTTTTAGAACGTATCTTGAGGACAGTTGGTTCACCTAACCTTTTAACTGCATCTGCCGTTCGCAGCGCTTGTCGAAGTGGATGATCTCCAGGAAACGACTGTCGACCATCGGGGTCGATATTTACAATGGGGTTGTCATTGGCGTAGGTATAGCGGCCAAAATTGAATAGATTCCCGGGCGTAGGTGTCACTGGGTCGGGACTGATGAATCGGCCAGTGGTAGGGTCGTAGTAACGCTGCTGCATGTACACGAGCCCTGTAGCCGGGTCATTCACATGACCTGTGTAGCCAGGTCCGGGCTTTGGCGTGCCTTGGGTTTGTTTTCCATACGGACGATACGCCGCCGTGTACGTCACCTTGCCCTGTGGTGTCATCGTGGCTACCACTGTGCCTTGGGCATTGGTCACGATTAGTGTCACCGTGGTTTTCGGAGTAGGTGTGCCAGCTTGTACCGGGAGGGCGCCCAGTGCCAGCCATGCCACGATGATAAATAGATTTCCCAATAACTTGCTTTTAGCTTGCCCGTGTTGCATCACATGCTCCCCTGCTATTCGTGTGCACCAGTGTACCGTTGCGCTAACGCTTGAAGTAAGCGGCGACGAAACCGCGTAGCGGTTTTGGCGTCCGCTTGACTGAATTGTTAGGTGCCAAGCGCGCCCCGGAGCTGGTTACAGCCACTTCTTCCGCCTCATCCGGTCGAGATGTTTGACGTGTTCA
>DASVGR010000055.1:0-26395 GCA_036379395.1 Rhodanobacteraceae bacterium
CAGGAGCAGGGCGCGCCGGTATCGAAGGATGGCCAGACCACCTACCACTTCGTGCAGGGCGACGTGCACGACTTCGCCTGGGTAGCCGCCAAGGGCTACAAGACGCTGGACGGCAGTTGGACCGGCCCGGGCAGCCCCAAGGTGGACGTGCGGGTGATCTATCCGCCCGAATACGTGGGCAGCGCTGCGCCGACGCTGAAGTCCACCATCGCCGCGCTGGGTTACTTCTCGAAGACGCTGGGGCCGTACCCGTATCACACGGTGACCGCGGTGATCCCGCCGTACAACGCGCAGGAAGCCGGTGGCATGGAATACCCCACCTTCTTCACCTCGGAGGGCTACAAGAAGGTGGAGCCGGGCACGCTGAGCCAGTACGAGAGCGATTTCGTCAACATCCACGAATTCGGTCACGGCTACTTCTACGGCATCATCGCTTCGGACGAATTCGAGGAGCCGATGCTCGACGAAGGCCTCAACGAGTACTGGGATGACCGCATGCTGCGCGACACGCATGAGGACATCACCGCTGCCTCGCCGCTGATGAAATGGCTGGGCATCACGCCGACACTCACCGCCTTCCAGATGGAGCGTCTGGGCGCCACCTTGAGGCAGCCGGCCGATCCGCTGGCGCAGAACAGCTGGGATCGCCTGTCCAGCACCAGTTACGGCACGGTCTACACGCGCACCACCACGGCCATGCACGACCTGGAGCTGCGCATGGGCAAGGCGACCATGGCAAAGGCCATGCGTCTGTACTACCAGCGCTGGCGTTTCCGCCATCCTTCGGTGGCCGATTTCCGCCAGGCGATGATCGACGGCTCGGGCGACGCCAAGGACGTCAACGAAATCTTCGACCAGTTCGTCTACGGCACCAAACACATCGACGATCGCGTGGCCTCCATCGATACCCGCCAGGTGCTGCCGCAGGCCGGCGTGACGTGGAAGGACGGCAAGCCGGTGGAAGCCGACGGGGCTGCGCTGGACAAGCAGATCGACAAGCAGGAGTCGGACTGGAAGAAGGCGCACCCCAAGGCGAAGCCGGGCAGCGGCGGGGCCTATCCCTGGCACAGCACGGTGACGGTGCTGCGCGACGGTGCCCAGGTGCCCGAATTGCTGCGCGTGACCTTTGCCGACGGCAGCCACGAAGACGTGCACTGGAACGACGACCGCCGCTGGGCGCGCTTCGACTTCGTCAAGCCGGGCAAGGTGGTGTCGGCCGAGCTCGATCCGCAGCAGCAGGTCTACCTCGATGCGAACAAGCTCAACGACAGTTACGCAACCAAGCCGAACAGCGCCGCGTCGCGTCGCTGGAGCGCCGACGTGGCTGCCGTGCTGCAGGCTTTCTACTCGATGCTGGTGACCTTGTGATGATGGCCTACAACACTTCCCGTCGCGTGGGTCCCGGGGCCCTGTTCTCCGCCATGCTGGCGGCCATCCAGTGGCGCCTGCTGCTGCTGTGGCTGCTGTTCCTGCTGCTGCCGGTGGCAGTGGTGGCGTTGCCGTTGTGGCGCACGCTGGCCGGGCTGCTCGATCACTCCGTGCACTCGGCCCAATGGGCGCAGCACTTCAATGCATCGATGTTCGGCGACACGATGATGGCCTTGAGCGGACACGCCGCGTGGTTTGGCGCCACGGCCCTGCTCGGAGTGGTGCTGACCCTGCTGCTGTCGCCGTTCCTCGACGGCATGATGGTCGGCAGCGGCCGTGCCGGGCGCACCCTGGGCTTCGGCGCGTTGCTGCAGAACGGCTGGATCGAATACGGGCGGATGTTCCGCGTGATGCTGTGGGCGCTGGTGCCTTACGCGGTGGTGCTGGTGGTCGCTGGGGCGGGTTCGCACCTGGCCGACAAGCATGCCGCGGAAGCCGTGCTGCAATCGCAGGCGGATGCCTGGGCGCATGGTGCGAACTGGGTATTGCTGGTGGTGTTCGTGCTGGCGCAGGCGATCGTGGAGTCGATGCGCGCCGCGTTCATCGCCGACCCCGAACTGCGTTCGGCCACCCGCGCGTTCGGCCGCGGCTTCCTGCAACTGTTGCGCCGACCGCTGGGCACCTTGCTGTTCTATCTGGTGGTGAGCGTGATCGGCCTGCTGATCTTCGGCGCACTCGGCCTGGCACGCATCCACTCCACGGCAGTGGATGGCGGCTTCCTGCTGGCGTTGTTGCTGGGTCAGCTGATGGTGCTGGTGGTGGGCTGGATGCGCTTGGCGCGCCTGTTTGCGTTGGCCGCGGTGTCGCGGGCGTGGCGCGCGGGGCGGCGCTCGTCGGGATTTGCCTCGGCACGCTGATCAGAGGCGTTGCATGTGACCGGGTGAGGGGAATGCTCCTCTTCTGATCATGTTGTGCGCGCCGTTACCAGGAATGCTTTGAGGGGCGCATCGCCTTCACTCAAACGTCCCGGTTATGTGCCGCCACCTTTGGTGGCGGAGATTCCGTCCGCCTGCCGGCGGCCGGGTTCATTTTCTCGCTTGTCCACAAACGCGTCTGGAACGTGTTTGAACGGCGAAGCCGGCCCGAAGGGCGGAGGGCAGAGCCTGTCCCGGACCTGATCCGGGAATGCCCGGAGTAAAAAATGGAACCAAAAGAGGGACACCCTGCGTTCGCACCCACCGGCTCTGCGAGCCGGCGGGTCCGCGCACGGCTACGGGGGTTCGCCGACAGGGCATTGGGCAACTGCGTCCTGCGTTGCCTCAACTCCGGCATCCATGCCGTCGCCTGCCCTGGCGTCGAACTGGCTGGCATCCCTGCCAGCCACCCTGCGGGCCTGATCCTCCGCCGTGCGCCGCTTCTCGAAGGGTATGAAAAGCTGCACACCCAAGCGTCGAGTTCAATCACGCGAGCCTGCTCTTCCTAGCCCTCAGTTCACGGTGACGGCGCGGAGTGGCCGCTGGTGTAACAGGAAGAGCCACTTCTATTCCAAAAAACCTCGACCGCCAAGGCTTGTAGGGTCGGCGGGTCCCATCAGGCCATTTCTCTGGGTTACGTCTCTTTGGGCCAGCAAAGAGAGGTAACTCGGGCGCCGGCAGGCGCTCGAAAGCCCGCCGCAGGCGAGCCCCCCATCGACCACGTCAGAACGAGCAAAAGCCCGCCGCAGGCGAGCAATCTGGCGACCACGCTAATGCAAGCGAAAGCCCGCCGCAGACGGCCAATTTCACGATAACGTCTGCAGCCCACCCGCAACGGGCCGCAGCCCCGCCTATGCGTAAGCGCGACGCGCCTCAGCCCGAGGCGGATAGTAGGCGAACACGTGGGTGTCGCTGCCGTAGAAATCCATGTCCTCGATGTGCTCGCCGCCCAGCCGTTCGGCCACGCGATCGGAAGCATCGTTGCCGATGCGCACCAGGCTGATCACGCGCGGCACGTGCAGGCGGCTCCAGGCGAAATCGAGCACGGCGTTGCCGGCTTCGGTGGCGTAGCCGTGGTGGCGGTGTTCCGGCTTGAGCATCCAGCCCAGTTCCACGTCCGGCCAGCCTTCGGGGTGGAACAGACCGGCGCGACCGATGAATTCGCCGCTTTCCTTCAACTCCAGCGCCCACATGCCGTAACCGCGCAGTTGCCAGTGGCCGATCAGCATGGCCAGCGAGCGCCAGGCATTCGTGCGGTCCAGCGGCTGGCCGTCGCCGACCCAGCGCGTGCTCTCCGGATCACCCAGCATCGCGGCGTAGTCGTCGAAGTGGCGTTCGGTGAGGGCGGTGAGGCGCAGGCGCGCGGTTTCGATTACGGGGATATCAATCATGTCAAATCAGCAAGCAGGCACCGTGCCATCAAGCAGACTGGCCAGCGCGCGCGTAGTGGTTGCCAGGCTTTCAGCCCAGGGCAGACCCACGATTGTCTCACCGGAAGCCGCATCCGCAAAATCCTCGGCCTGGCCGGGTGGCAGCAGGTGGCGGTAATCCACGGTGATCTCGGTGCCTGCGGGCAGGTCGCGCAAGGCGAACACGAAGCCCAGGTGCCACAGGCCGACCGGCTGGAAGCTGTGGTTGATATAGCACTCGTCCGGCCAGTCTGGCGACAGCGTGTAGCGGTCCTCGAACCAGCGGGCGGCGGCGTGCATCTGCGCGGAAAGGGCCGGATCGGCGACGATCTCGGCCAATCGCCAGGTGCGGTCGATGGCATCGGGGGCGGTGAGGATGCGCCCGGCGGCCACATTTTCGTCCAGAAACAGGCCTTTGCCAGCGCCACGAATGGTGGAGACGGCAATGCGATAGCGCGGAAGAATCATGGGGCGTGGCGGCGGCGGGAATGCCGCGCAGTGTAGCGCAGCCGGCGCGGCATTCCTTGCTGCACCGGCTGCTCCATCCTGGAAATCGTCCCTGTATGAATGCAGCATCCCCCCGCATTCGACAATCCGTTGCACTGACATCCCTGAGGCAACATTCCGTGTTGGCCTGACCGATACTTTGCCGCAAGGCGTGATGGTTCGCCGCCAGCGCTTGCGTGCGGTGCGCGTGCGCTTTTGGCGCCATGATTTGTCAGGGAATCCCCACAGGCGGCAGTCCGGTGGGACAGGGTCGTCACGGGGCGCTGGTACAATGTGTGTTTTCGCCTGCCTGTATTGGAGCCCACGTGATGGATACCGCCCGCCTTTCCCGTTTCGTCAGCGACCTGTGGGACGCCGAGATCGTGCCGAAGCTGACCGATTACATTCGCATTCCCAACAAGTCGCCGATGTTCGACAAGGATTGGGTGGCGCATGGCCACATGGATGCGGCAGTGAAGCTGATGAGCGACTGGGCGAACAGCAAGCTGTCCAGCTTGCCGGGCGCCACGCTCGAAGTGGTGCGATTGGAAGGGCGTACGCCGCTGATCTACATCGAAGTGCCGGGTCAGGGCGACGACACCGTGGTGCTCTACGGCCATCTCGACAAGCAGCCGGAAATGACGGGTTGGTCCGAAGGCCTGGGTCCGTGGACGCCGGTGCTCAAGGGCGACAAGCTTTACGGCCGCGGTGGCGCCGACGACGGCTATGCCATTTTCGGCTCGCTGGCTGCGTTGCTGTCGCTGCATGAGCAGGGTATTCCGCACGCGCGCTGCGTGGTGATGATCGAGGCCTGCGAGGAATCGGGCAGCTACGACCTGCCGTTCTACGTCGATCACCTGGCCGAACGCATCGGCAGCCCGTCGCTGGTGGTGTGCCTGGATTCGGGCTGTGCCAATTACGACCAGCTGTGGCTGACCACTTCGCTGCGCGGCCTGGTCGGCGCCAGCCTCACGGTCGACGTGCTCATCGAAGGCGTGCATTCGGGCGATGCCTCGGGCGTGGTGCCGGACAGCTTCCGCCTGCTGCGCCAGGTGTTGTCGCGGCTGGAAGACGAAGTGACTGGCGAAGTCACGCCGGACGAGCTCAAGGTGGCCATCCCGGCCGAGCGCGTGGAGCAGGCCAAGCAGTGCGCCGACATTCTCGGTGACGAGGTTTACGACAAGTTTCCGTGGGTGAAGGGCATGCGTCCGGTCAGCGAGGACAAGGTCGAACTGATCCTCAACCGCACGTGGCGCGCGCAGCTGGCCATCACCGGCATCAACGGTCTGCCGTCGATGGACAGCGCCGGCAACGTGCTGCGTCCGCAAACCGCGGCGCGCCTGAGCCTGCGCCTGCCGCCCACGGCTGATGCGCCCAAGGCGGCCGCGTTCGTCAAAAAGCATCTGGAAGCCAACGCGCCGTACGGCGCCAAGGTGACCGTGGATGCGCAGGGCGAGGGCGGCTGGAACGCGCCGGCCTTGTCGCCGTGGCTGGCCGATGCGGTGTCCAAGGCGTCCGAAAACTACTTCGGCAAGCCGGTTGCCTACATGGGCGAAGGCGGCTCGATCCCGTTCATGGGCATGCTGGGCGAGAAGTTTCCGGCCGCGCAGTTCCTCATCACCGGCGTGCTGGGGCCGCACTCCAACGCGCACGGCCCGAACGAGTTTCTGCACATCCCGACCGGCAAGCGCGTCACCATGGTGGTGGCCGAAGTGCTGGCCAAGCACGGCGAGCGCGCCAAGGCGTAATGGCCACGACGCTTGCCGACCGCTGGCGCGACGTGCGCGCGCGCGTGGACGCGGCCTGCCATGAGGCGGGCCGTGAGCCGGGCGATGTGACCATCTTGCCGGTGTCCAAGACCTTCGGTGTGGACGCCATCCGCGAGGCGATGGCACTGGGCCTGACGCGTTTTGGGGAAAACCGCGTGCAGGAAGTGCGCGCCAAGCAGGTGGAACTGGCCGATGCCCATCTGGATTGGGTCGTCATCGGCCACCTGCAAACGAACAAGGCCAAGGACGTGGCGCGTCTGGCGAGCGAGGTGCAATCGCTTGACCGCCTGGAACTGGCGCGCGCGCTGGACCAGCGCCTGCAACACGAAGGCCGTTCGATCAGCGTGCTGGTCGAAGTGAAAACCTCGCCCGAGGAAGCCAAGCACGGCCTGCCGCCGGACCAACTGCCGAGCCTGCTGCGCGAGCTCAAAGCCATGCACAGCCTGCGCGTGGAAGGACTGATGACGATGGCCGTGCATGCGGACGACGCGGGCGCCGTGCGCGCGTGTTTTCGCCAGCTGCGCCAATTGCGCGACCGCGCGCGCGAGGACGGCTTCGCGCTGCCGCGCCTGTCGATGGGCATGAGCGGTGACTTTGCCCTGGCCATCGCCGAGGGATCGACCGAGGTGCGCATCGGCCGCGCCATTTTCGGCGAGCGCACGTATTTGTAAGCGTGCCGCCGGCGTGAACTTGTGCCGGCGCATTCCGTCCAACCCATGCCTGCCTGACCCCGGGCAACGTCCCGGGTTACGCTGGCGCCTTCGCTTCGCCTCCGGATTGCCATGTCCTTCGATTTGCCACCTGCCACCCGCTGGCTGCTGATCGCCAACGTCGCGATCTACCTGCTGCAGCAGTTCTTCGGCCCGTTCATCCTGATCCACTTCGCGCTGTGGCCGTGGGGCGCCTCGCCGTACACCAACGTCGGCTTCGGCGTGTGGCAGCTGGTCACCTACGCGTTCATGCACGGCTCGATCACGCACATCGCGTTCAACATGTTTGCGCTGTGGATGTTCGGCGGGCCCATCGAGCGGCTGTTCGGCCAGCGCGAGTTTCTCGTCTATTACTTCGTGTGCGCCATCACCGCCGGCATTTGCCACGAGCTGGTGGTGCAGTTTTTCACCCACGGCTACTACCCGACGCTGGGCGCCTCGGGCGGCATTTTCGGTCTGCTGCTGGCGTTCGGCATGATGTATCCGAAAGAACGCATCCTGCTCATCATCCCGCCCATTCCGATGCCGGCGTGGCTGTTCGTGGCTGGCTACGGCATCGTCGAACTGGTGCTGGGCGTGACCGGCACACAGGAAGGCGTGGCGCATTTCGCGCACCTGGGCGGCATGCTCGGTGGCTTCCTCATGATTGAGTACTGGCGCGGCAAGTTGCCGTTCAAGCCCCGGCGGCGATTGATGCGATAGGCACAAAAAAACCGGCGCCCCGCAAGGCGCCGGTTGTCATTTGACCGCAGTCAGGTGGATTTTCTCTTGAATACCAGGCGGTAAATCCACAACAGGATGATGGCGCCGATGACGCCAAGCACCAGGCCCCAGAAGCCGCCGACGCCCGCGCCGGAAGCCGTGGCCCCCGCGCCCACGCCAAAGATGGCCTTGGCGATGAAGCCGCCGATGAACGAGCCGATGATGCCGATGATGGCGGTGATGATGAAACCGCCCGGATCCTTGCCCGGCATGATCCACTTGGCAATGATGCCGATGATCAGGCCGATGATGAACACCCATAACCAATGCAACATGTGAACCTCCCATGCGTGACGGATATCCCCATGCCCGCGCTTGGCGGACGGCACCATCATGCCTTGTCGGCAGAGCTTTTTGCCAGTCCCCGCGGCGTCGGCCGCTCAGGACGGCTGTGGTAAAATTGCCGGCTGGTATTCGTCGTCTCCCCGGTGGGAATGTCATGCCCGAACTTGCCCAACGCATGCGCCGCGTCCGGCCCGTCGTCACTTTGGCCCGGCTGCTCAACGCGCAAGGCCGTGACAGCATCCGCTTTCCCGTCGGCGAGCCGCGCAGCCTGCGCATCCGTTACACCCGTCCGGCCGTGCCGTTGGCGCCGGGCAAGGCCCGCATCCAGGCATTCTTCGCCGAATTGACCTGATTTCCGGGAGTGGGGCGCGTCCCCGTTCCCCATTCCCTCGTTTCATCAATGGAGTTCAACCCATGAAAGCACCCGTTCGAGTTGCCGTTACCGGCGCCGCCGGCAATATCGGTTACGCCTTGTTGTTCCGCATCGCCGCCGGCGACATGCTGGGCCCGGATCAGCCGGTCATCCTGCAACTGCTGGAAATCACCCCGGCGCTGAACGCCCTGAACGGCGTGGTGATGGAATTGAACGACGCCGCGTTCCCGCTGCTGGCCGGTGTGGTCGCCACCGACGACGCCAACGTCGCCTTCAAGGACACCGATTACGCGCTGCTGGTCGGCGCGCGTCCGCGTGGCCCGGGCATGGAGCGCAAGGACCTGCTGTCGGCCAACGGTTCCATCTTCGGCCCGCTGGGCAAGGCGTTGAACGCGCATGCCAGCCGTGACGTGAAAGTGCTGGTGGTCGGCAATCCGGCCAACACCAACGCCCTGATCGCGCAGGCCAACGCGCCGGATCTGGACCCCAAGTGCTTCACCGCCATGGTGCGTCTGGACCACAACCGCGCCAAGAGCCAGCTGGCCGAAAAGACCGGCAAGCACAACACCGACATCAAGCACATGATCATCTGGGGCAACCACAGCTCCACCCAGTACCCGGACATCCACCACGCCACCATCGACGGCAAGAACGCGCTGGAACTGGTCGGTCAGGACTGGTACGAAAACGATTTCATCCCGACCGTGCAAAAGCGCGGCGCCGCCATCATCAAGGCGCGCGGCGCCTCCAGCGCCGCCTCGGCCGCCTCCGCCGCCATTGACCACATGCGCTCGTGGGCGCTGGGCACGGCCGAGGGCGACTGGGTGTCCATGGGCATCCCCGCCGACGGCAGCTATGGCATCGAGCCGGGCGTCATCTACGGTTATCCGGTGACCTGCAAGGACGGCAAGTACGAAATCGTGCAGGGCCTGGAAATCAGCGATTTCTCGCGCCAACGCATGGACGCCACGCGTGCCGAGCTGGGTGAAGAGCGTGCGGCTATCGAGGATTTGCTGGGCAAATAATCGCGATTTTATTAAGTTGCACAAAAAAGGACGACGAAGGTCGTCCTTTTTTGTGTGATGCGATTCACGAATGTGAAGCCCTGACCTTATTAGCCTCCGACTGTTGTCATTGCAACGGCCACGGCTTGGCCAAGGGATCAATGATGGGAAAGGGCTGGGGATGGGCACGCACGTGCCTGCTGGGGGTAGGGCTGTGTACGGCGATCGTGCCTGTGTGCAACATCAGTGCCAAGGTAAATTACTCCATGGTGATGATGTTGTCCTTGACACTGAGTCTTCTAAGGTTTGTCGGTGCGGGCCTGCAAAGCGCCGGCACGTGCAACGCCTGTGATGGCCAGGGTGGGTGCGGTGATGGACGGCGTGGAACAGTGGAGGCAAGGATGATGCACAAGCGTGGTAAAACGCGTGCGGCAGGTGATCAGCGAAGGCAGCGTGGTTGCCGGGCGAAGCGTTCGTGGCAAGTCATAGGCGCATGGCTTCTGGTGGCCGGCCTTCCACCATGTGCACCAGCATGGGCCGCCACATCGCCGCCGTCAGGCGTCACAGCGCCTGTCAGCGGGCAGCCAGGTGTCGTGACACCACCCAAGACCACCGTTCGCCTGGTCATCACTGATGCTCAAGGCTCCGTGGTGGCCACGATGACGCCGGGTGGCGCGGTGACCTACACCGAGCAATACCAGCCGTACGGCAAGCCGGTGACACCCGCACAAGCGGGGCCGGGCTACACCGGGCACGAGATGGATGTGCAAAGCGGGTTGGTGTACATGCAGCAGCGGTACTACGATCCGGCGGTGGGACGGTTCATCAGCCCGGACCCGGTGGGGCCGACGCCGGGGGATGTGTTCAGCTTCAACCGGTTTGCGTATGCCAATGACAATCCCATCGTAAATATCGATCCGGATGGGCGGCAGGAAGTGCCCGAAGACCCTGAGGAAGAAAGTAGGATTGAGGGCGAATTACACCCGAAGCTCAGTCGAAATTGGGCTGATCCAAATCTGCCGCTTGTTCAGCTGCCGGGGGAAAGTCGGGAAAATTTCCTGCAACGTCGGGCGATAGCCTGGGCTAAGGATGACTCTACGCCGGCCGGGTTCAAGAAAGAAATGAAACGCGGCATTAAGCCGGTGCAGTCACAGATTGATCGAAAGACCTTTGCGAAAGAACGAGCAAAATTTTGGAAGCAGGAGGCAAAATCAAACTCTTCAAATTATAGCCGTGGTGATCTGGACAGAATGAAAAAAGGGAAGGCTCCGATTGGTTCCGATGGTCTTCCGATGGAACTACATCATGTCGACGGAACGATGAATGGTGGCACAAAGCCTATGACACAGTCAGATCATAGGCACGGTGACAATTACAAAAAGAATCATCCATGGTTATTTAATGATGGAAATGAGTAAATTTATGGAACAAACATTTGATAGCTCAACGAGGTCAGATGGGCGCTATGCTGGCGTCTTCGAATTTGATGGTGAGGTTGCGTATTTTTATTTATACAGAATCCGCGCAAACAGTGAAGGAGAAATCATTGGCGCTATTCCCATAAGGCAATGGAAGTCTCAATATACGAATGATGACTTATCGATATCTTGGAGCGATAACGAGCGTTCGGTTAGTGTTGCAGTTTGTGGTGTGACCTGTGGGACCTTTGACACCGAGTAATCTGAGGAATGATGGTTCCTAGTCCATTTTCTGTTGCTTCATGAAATAAAAGGTGTCAATAAAAAGGTGTCGAAGTAAATCTTATGTCAGGGTGAATTACTTCATGGCGATGAAACTCTGACATTGAGGTTCCAGGTTGCAGCCGGGGGAAAGTCGGGAAAATTTCCTGCAACGTCGGGCGATAGCCTGGGCTAAGGATGACTCTACGCCGGCTGAATTCAAGAAAGAAATGAAGCGCGGCATCCATCCAGTCACTCAGGGTCCTTTGACTGATGATCCGGCGTCGCGTGCATCAAAAATGCAACGTGAGGTCGAGCGTAACCAAGCACCCAGAGATATTAAAAGGGTTGATAAGGCGCATGATTCACCCGAGGCTCAGGATCATGTTCACTTTACAGATGGCACTTCGATGAATAAGGATGGCAGCGTTCATGACTCACACAGAGGTGATCCTAACCCTTCAAAGAAGGCTTTGCGATGGCTTGAAAAGCATGGGTGGCCAACTACTTCAAACAACAGATAAAGATGTATGTGATTTAACACTAAATGATTTTTATCAAATGTTTTGGGATGATGATAATATCATAGTTATGGATTGTAAAGCTTCCGTCGGGATGGGATTTTCTGATCTCGATTCATACGTTCTGTCTGAGTTTGGAATACCGGCTTGGGCGGCGCCAAATTTCGAATTTTCACAGCCTAAGTTAGTGCGATATGGATTTATTGGATTTGGTGAAGATAGGTACGATCGACAAGTTCTGTACAGCGCGAATGATCGTCTTGTCTTTGTAGAGAACGGCAGTGACCGTTTGGCAATTTCTGTTGGTATTGACGGGTTGGTGTTTTTTTTGGTGGCGTATGCCATGATGGTTGAATGTGCAATTTCTTCGGATAGATGTGCGGCCATAAATAACAGAATACCTATGGATTTGATATTTGCATTTGAATCAATATATAAAAATGAGTACGGATATTTGTACGACGGTAGCTTTGTTGAGGAAGAAGTTGGTCGATTAAGGTACTCTGGGTCTGAGGCTTGACACTGAGGTTTGCGGCCACGTCGAAGGACACGGACTGGACGCGGCAATTGGTGGCGGGAAAATGACGTTTGGCCGTGTGGTGGCGGTGCAGTTGTCGGCTACGATCCATCCCCTTCCTGATGTTTTTGTGCCAGCAGGGCAAAACCTGCCCATGAACGGGACACGCACGTGAATACCACGCCGACGAATCTGCCGCGCGCAAGCCACTCTGGTTACGACGTCGTCATCATTGGCGCCGGCGTGTTCGGCCTGTGGACCGCGCACAAGCTGCATGCCATGGGCAAGCGCGTCGCGGTGATCGACGCGGCCGAGCCGGCGCATGCGCTTGCCGCATCGAGCGGTGAAAGCCGCGTGGCGCGATGTGGCTATGGCGACCGGGAAATCTATGCCGAATGGGCATGGCAGTCGCTGGGTGAGTGGCGCGCACTGGCCGAACGCGCCAAGGCGCCCTTGTTTCAGGCCACGGGCGTGTTGTGGGTGCACAAGCGGCATGACGAGGACGTGGCAGCCACCGCGCGGGTGTTGGCACGATACGAGATCCCGTTTCAGACGCTGAATGCCGATGAGCTGCGGCGCCGCTATCCGTTCATGCGAGTCGACGATGACGAGTCGGGGTTCATGGAGCCTGCGGGTGGCGCCTTGATGGCGCGTCGGGCGATCCGGTTTTTGGCTGCCGAATTGGCGTCCGGTGGCGTGACGTTTTTGCGCGGCAGGGTGATGCCCGTGCGTGGTGAGCAGGGTTTGCACGGGGCCTTGCCGGCTGTCACCACGCACGATGGGCAGCGAATCGAAGCCGGGCAGTTCGTGTTTGCCTGCGGCTCGTGGCTGGATCGTGCATGTCCGCAAGCCATGGCCAAGCGCTTGGCGGTGACACGGCAGGAGGTGTGCTTTTTCGATGTGGGGGAAGGCGCCACCGGCAAGCTGCCGGTATGGGCCGATTTGCCGTTTTACGGCTTTCCGCGCCTGGATGGCCGGGGCTTCAAGGTGGCTTGTCACCAACATGGGCCGGCCATGGATCCGGACACGTCCGATCGCGAGGTTGGCAAGGCGGGCGAGGACGCGGCACGTGCCTTTCTGGCCCGGCGTTTTCCGGCACTGGCCGAGGCACCTTTGAGCGCCGGCAAGGTGTGCCAGTACGCCAACACGTTGGATGGCCATTTCGTCATCGACCAGCATCCCGGGCTGGACAATGTCTGGCTGGTTGGCGGCGGCTCCGGGCACGGATTCAAGCATGGTCCGGCCGTGGGGCGCCACGCGGCCGAGCTGGTTGCCGGCGTGGCCGTGCCGCGTGATCCGTTTCGACTGGTCACCAAACCAGCGCAAGGCAAACCGTCGGTCGATTGAGATGGGTTTGCCGGGAAACGCGTCATCCCCAGGTGATGCACTGGCTCGGTCAGGTACTCAAACCGCCTTGCCGGCAGCCTGTCCCGAAGCCCAGGCCCACTGGAAGTTGAAGCCGCCGAGCTGGCCGGTGACGTCCAGCACTTCGCCGATGAAATGCAGGCCGGGCACGGTTTTGGCTTCGAAGGTCTTGGATGAAATGCCGTCGGTATCCACGCCGCCGAGGGTGACTTCGGCGGTGCGGTAGCCTTCGGTGCCGGCAGGCTTGAATGTCCATTGCGTCAGCATTTGCGCCACGTCGGCCAGGCGTTTGGCGGTGTAGTGTTGCAGCGGGCCGGTCCAGTCGTGGCGCGTCACGAAGGCGTCGGCCAGGCGTTGCGGCAGTTGCTTGCGCAGCCATTGTTCAAGCGTGGATGACGGCTGGCTGGTGCGTTGTTGCTGCAAGGCGTTTTCCACGTCCGTGCAACCGGGCAGCCAGTTCACCGTCACCGCCGTGCCTGGCTCCCAGAAGCTGGATGCCTGCAGCATGGCCGGCCCGGACAGGCCGCGATGGGTGATCAGGATCGGCTCGGCAAACGTGCGGCCGCCGGCGCTGACGCTGGCATCGCAGCTGATGCCGCTCAGTGGCGCCAGCCATTCCTTGTCTTCGGGATGCAGCGTGAATGGCACCAGGCCTGCGCGCGTCGGCAGCACTTTCAAGCCGAATTGTTCGGCCACCTGATAGCCGAACGGCCCGGCGCCCATGCGCGGAATGGACAGGCCGCCGGTGGCGATCACCAGCCGGTCGCAATGCACGCGGCCGGCGCTGGTGTCGAGCATGAAGCCGTCGTGCTGGCGGATGCCGTGCACCTCGGTGTTGAGCCGCAAGTCGACGCCGGCGCTGTCGCATTCGGCCAGCAGCAGTTTCAGGATGTCTTTGGCGGAGGTGGCGCAAAACAGCTGCCCGGCGGCCTTTTCCTTGTAGGCGACGCCGTGGCGCTGCACCAGATCCAGAAAATCCCACGGCGTGTAGCGGCTCAGCGCCGATTTGCAAAAGTGTGGATTGCGCGAGGTGAAATGCTGCGGCCCGGCGTTGAGGTTGGTGAAATTGCAGCGCGTGCCGCCGGACATCAGGATTTTCTTGCCCGGTTTGTTGGCGTGCTCCAGCAACAGCACCCGGCGCCCGCGATGCCCGGCCGTGGCCGCCGCCATCAATCCGGCCGCACCAGCGCCGATGATCACCACGTCTGCTTGTTCGGTTGTCGCCGTTGTCGTCATCGAGGACTTGGGTTGCGGAAGAAGCATGCCGTCGGCATGGCGCCTTGGCTTGTCCGCGTGATGGTAACGGCAAGCCGAAGCGTGCGTTGCGCCAGGAGCCGTTTGCGGGAATCTGGATCGTTGGGTCGACCCGTGCGTGGCTGCGGGCAGGCAAACCCTGCGCAAGCACCTCGAGCGCGATGGTTTGTTGTAACCGGGCGCCGGTTGGGCGCCCGTGGATTTGGTTGCGCGGGATGGGGCCAGGTGTCCAGACAGCGGACCGCTTACGCCGTTTGGCGTTGCGCCTTGGTGAGCGTCGGGTAATCGGTGTAGCCGTCTGCGCCGCCGCTGTACAACGTGGCCGGGTCGATGTCGTTGAGCGGCGCGCCGAGACGCAGGCGTTCGGGAAAATCGGGGTTGGCGAGGGCCCAGCGCGCCACCGGGGCCATGTCGGCCAGGCCGGCTTCGATGTCCGCGCCGATGGCGTCCAGCGTGCGGCCGGCACGGTTGACCAGCAAGGCGTTGGGCCACAGATGGCGGATGTCGCGCAGCAGTTCTTCGTTGCCGACGTGCATGACGTGCAGATAGGCCAGATCCCGTTCGGCCAGTCCGGCCACCAGGTGACGATACAGTTCGGGCAACTCCGGGCCTTCGTCGACGCCACCCAGACCATTCCCCGGCGACAGGCGTATGCCGGTGCGCTCCGGCCCGATGCGTTCGGCCACGGCCGCGGCCACTTCCAGCGCGAAGCGCGCGCGCTTGTCGATGGTGCCGCCATAGGCGTCGGTGCGCGTGTTGGAGCTGGCGCCCAGAAACTGGTGGATCAGGTAGCCGTTGGCGCCATGGATTTCCACGCCGTCGGCGCCGGCTTCGATGGCGCGTTCGGCGGCGCGGACGAAATCCTGCGTGGTGGCCTGGATTTCGTCGATCGACAAGGCGCGCGGTACCGGCGTGTCCTGCATGCCGCTGGCGGTGAAAATCTTCCCGCCGGAGGCGATGGCCGACGGCGCCACCGGTTGGTGGTGATGCGGGGTGTTGTCCGGATGCGAGGTGCGGCCGACATGCATCAACTGGATGAACAAGTGGCCGCCCCGCGCATGCACGGCGTCGGTCACGCGGCGCCAGCCGGCCACGTGCGCGGCGGTGTGGATGCCGGGCGTGCCGAGGTAGCCTTGGCCGTCGGCAGAGGGCTGCGTGCCGGCGGTGATCAGCAAACCCAGCGACGCGCGCTGGGCGTAATACTCGGCCATCAACGCGTTCGGCGAGCCGTCGGCGTCGGCGCGGCTGCGGGTCATCGGCGCCATGGCCAGGCGGTGTGGCAAGTGCATGTTGCCGACGGTGACGGGATTCCAAATGGAAGGATGAAGGGTGGTCGTGGCGTGGGACATGGCTGCACTCCGTGGTGAATGGGCGCCGGTCACGCGGTGTCGACAAGAGGCAATCGGTGACGGTGTGGCTACCTTGATCGTTTCATTTCGAATGCGTAAGCCCTATTCTTTGCACACACTGTTTCATAATTGGTACACGTCATGGACCTGTCCGCCTTGTCCGATTTTCATCGTGTGGCTGCCGCCGGCAGTCTGGGCAAGGCCAGTCGCGAGACGGAGCGGCCCAAGGCCACGCTGTCACGGCATATCCGCCAGCTGGAAGAATCGCTCGACGTGCGTCTGGTCGAGCGTGGCCGCCGCGCCCTGCGATTGACGGCCGAAGGCCAGGCTTTGTACGAGCGTACGCATGACTTGCTGCGCGAAATCGAGGATGTCGGCCAAAGCCTTTCGTCCGGCCGGGACCAGCCGCGCGGCTTGCTGCGTGTCAGCGTGCCGGTCTTGTTTGCGCACATGCGTGGCGGTCGGCTGGCGGCGGAGTTTGTGGCGCATTACCCCGATGTGCGCGTGCAGATGGAAGCCGGCGACCGCCATGTCGACCTGGTGGAAGAAAGTTTCGACGCGGTTGTTCGGGTCAACCCCAGCCCCGACAGCGAGCTGGTGGGACATTGCTTTGCGCGCGACGAGCAATGGGTGGTGGCGCCGCCCGGCCTGATACCGCCCGCGGCGACCAATGCCGCGGCGCCGGCCAGTGTCCCCGCCGTGGCCATGACGCGCCCGATCAACGCCACCACGTGGCAGTTGCAAACCGGCGAACAGGTTTGCCACCTGCGGCCGGATTACCGCCTCGTGCTGTCTTCGCTGACGGCCATGCGCGATGCCGTCGTGGCCGGCGCCGGTGCCGCCATGTTGCCACGCTCGCTGGTGCGCAACGATATCGCCGAAGGCAAGCTGAAGCTCTGGGGCGCCTTGCCCGAGCGCCGCGTGGAGGTGTGGGTGCTGCACAGCTCGCGGCGGCTGGTCAGCCCCAAGGTGGCGGCCTTTGTCGCGTTTTTGGTCGACAGTTTTCCGGCCAGGCAACTTTGAGTTGATGCTGATTTGACGGGCCCGGCGGGTCAGTGCGCCGGTTGGCCGTCGAGGTTCTTGACGAAATCGATGAACGCTCGCAACGGTGCCGGCACCAGGCGTCGCCCGTGGTAATAAAGGAACGGCCCGGAAAAGCGCTGCCACCAGGGTTTGAGGACCGGTTCGAGTACGCCGCTGTCGAGGCAGGGGCGCAACCAGTCCTCGAACAGACTGATGATGCCGGTTCCGGCAATGGCGGCCTCGATTGCCAGGTCGGCACCCCCACCGGCACGCACGATAAGCGGACCGGAAGGGTCGACGGTAATGATTTCGCCGTTGCGCTCGAATTCCCACGGTGGCATGGCCCCGCTGGGGAAACGGCCGCGCAGACAAGCGTGTTCGAGCAGTTCGCGCGGGTGTTGCGGGCGCCCGTGGCGGTCAAGATAAGCCGGCGCGGCGGCGGTGGCAAAGCGCTGCGTGCGTGGCCCGATGGGTACCGCGATCATGTCTTGCTGGAGCCGTTCCTCGTAGCGGATGCCGGCGTCGCAACCCGCGGCCAGTGTGTCGACGAAGCTCTCCTCGGTGAGCACTTCCACCTTGATGTCCGGGTAGGCCGCGAGGAAAGCCGGGATGATACCGGGCAGGGTCAGCCGTGCCGCGCTGACTGGCACGTTCAGCCGCAGTGTGCCGCGCGGACGCTCGCGGAAGTCGTTGACCGTATCCAGTGCGGCTTCCATTTCGACAAGCGCCGGTTCGAGCCGTTCAAGCAGGCGCTGTCCGGCTTCGGTGGGCACCACGCGCCGTGTGGTGCGGTTGAACAGGCGTACGCCGAGCTGCGTTTCCAATCGGCGGATGGCGTCGCTGAGTCGCGAGGCGCTGCTGCCGCTGGCGCGCGCGCCTTCGCGAAATCCCTGGGCGCGGGCGACGGCCAGGAAGGCGTTCAAATCATCAAAGCGCGTGGACATTGTGCGTAAATCCGTACGACATGTATGGACTGTACCCAATTATCAAACGGATCGCAGGCGTCTATCGTGGCGTTCACCACATCCCCGCCACGTTCATGGAGATACCGATGACCCATTCAAATTTGCCCACTGATTTCATGCTTGGTGATCGCAAGATCGAGCGCTTGGGCTACGGCGCCATGCAGCTGGCCGGCCCCGGCGTGTTCGGCCCGCCAGCCGATCGCGACGCGGCGCTGGCCGTGTTGCACGCGGTGGTCGAGGCGGGCATCAACCACATCGACACCAGTGATTTTTACGGCCCGCACGTCACCAACCAGCTCATCCGCGAAGCGCTGGCGCCGTATCCGGATGAGTTGACGCTGGTTACCAAGATCGGCGCGCGGCGTGACGCACAGGGCCATTGGCTGCCCGCGATGTCGGCGGATGAATTGACCCGCGCCGTGCATGACAACCTGCGCAACTTGGGCTTGGAAGCGCTTGACGTGGTCAATTTGCGGATCATGTTTGGCGAGCACGGGCCGGCCGAAGGTTCGATCGAGGCGCCGTTGGCCGCGCTGGTCGAACTCAAGCAGCGTGGTCTGGTGCGCCACATCGGTCTGAGCAACGTCACGCCCGCCCAGGTGGCCGAGGGTCGCCGGATGACCGACATTGTGTGCGTGCAGAACCATTACAACCTGGCACATCGCGACGATGACGCGTTGATCGACGACTTGGCCCGCGACGGCATCGCCTACGTGCCGTTTTTCCCGCTGGGCGGTTTCAGCCCGCTGCAATCGTCCATTCTTGACGCGGTGGCGGCGCGGCTGGAGGCAACGCCCATGCAGGTGGCGCTGGCGTGGTTGTTGCAGCGCGCGCCGAACATCCTGCTCATTCCCGGCACCTCGTCGCTGGCGCACTTGCGCCAGAACATCGCCAGCGCCACGTTGCAGCTGGATGCCGAAGCCGTTCGCCGGCTGGATGCCATTGCCGCGTGAGGCCGGCGGCGTGGCCCGGTTTGCATCGGCGAGGCATGGATGGCGGTTTGTTCCGGTGGCGGTTCCGGCTGGCGGTTGCATGAATCGATCCGCGTCGTGGTCTTGAACTTGAGCGCGCTTGCCACGCACCATGGCCACTTTCGTCGACATGGCGATGGTGGATGGGAGCGGGCATGTTGGTAAGTGTTGGCAACCGTGTTGAGGCTTCCGCTGGAGGCGACGCTTGAGTTTCCGTCGGCGCTGGCCGTGGCTGATCGCCGGCGCGCTGGGCGTGCTGGTGGTGGCGTCGGGCGTGCTGGTGGCGTTTTTCCCGGCGCGCTGGGCGTGGCACTGGCTGCGCGCGGATTATCCGCTGGTGCGGGTCGGGCAGGTTTCCGGATCGGTCTGGAACGGGCGTGCGCAAGGCTTGCGCGTGCGCGGCCAGTCGCTGGGAATGCTGCACTGGACGCTGGGGCGCGCCGCCTTGTGGGGCAACGTGATGCTGCACGTGGACCTTGGTGGCGCCGGGGTGATGGTCAACGGTCATATCCAGCGTGACGGCGACGGCGCTATTGTCGTGCGCGACATGCGCTTTGACGTGCCGATGGTGCGCCTGAAGGTGTTGTGGCCGACCGGCATGCGTCTGGCCGGCCACGTGCAGGGCGACGTGGCGCGGGCCACGCTGGTGGAAGGCTGGCCGACGCAACTGGACGCGCGCGTGCATTGGAGCGACGCCGCCGTGACGTATGCCGGCAAGACGCTGGCGCTGGGCCAGTGGTGCTCGCGCTGGCACGCGGCCGGCGGCACCGTGGTGTCGGCGGCGTTGAGCGACGACGGCCGCGGGCTGGTCGGCATGCACGGCACGCTGACGGCGACGCTGCTGGGCTGGCGGCTGGACGCGACATTGACGCCGCGTCGGGCCGTGCCGGGTCTGGACGCGTGGCTGGCGCGGTTGGGCCGGCGCGCGGCCGACGGCAGCGTGCACGTCGAGCGCAAAGGTGGATTGATGGCAGGACGGACATGGCAATGATTGACGACAAATGGCTGGACGCGGCGCTGGCCGTGGCGCGCGAAGCGGCAGCGGCCGGGGCGGCGGCGATCGCGCGCCACACACCCGACCGCGTGCAAGTGGAATACAAGCCGGACGAAACGCCGGTGACGGTGGCCGACCGCGAGTCCGAGACGGCCATCCGTCAGGTGATCCTGGCGCGTTACCCCGATCACGCCATCTACGGCGAGGAACAGGGCCGTCAGGGCGAGGAAGGTGACTTCCTGTGGCTGGTCGATCCACTGGATGGCACCAAGAGTTTCGTGCGCGGCACGCCGTTTTATTCCACGCAGATTGCATTGATGCATCGCGGCGAACTGGTGCTGGGCGTGTCGGCCGCGCCGCATTACGGCGAAACGCTGTGGGCGCGCCGCGGCGGTGGCGCGTTCATGAACGGCCAGCCGATCCACGTGGCGGCGACCAAGCGCGAAAAGCAGGCCGTGCTGTCGATCGGCAATGTCACCACGCTGGCCGGCAACGCCGTGCAATGGCGCGAGCTGGGCAAGCTGATCCGCGAAGTGAACCGCGTGCGCGGCTACGGCGATTTTTGCCATTACCACCTGCTGGCGCGCGGTGGCGTGGACATCGTGATCGAGTCGGACGTGAACATTCTGGACATCGCCGCGCTGGCCGTCATCGTGCGCGAGGCCGGCGGCCGTTTCACCGACCTGCACGGCCAGCCGCTGGGGCTGGCCACGCGCAGCGTGCTGGCGACGGTGCCGGATCTGTACGAGCCGATCGAATGGCGCTTCCAGTCCGAGACGACGTGTTGCTGAGCCTCGGCAACGCGCGGCACGCGCCGCTACAATGACGCGATGCCGCAACTGCCGAAAATCCTCGCCCGCCGCGCGGGCACGCACAGTCATTTCACGCACGCCGAAGAGCTGGACCTTGAGTTCAGCAACGGCGCGCATCGCACGTACGAGCGCATTCTCAATGCCGGCCACGGCGCCGTCATCATTGTGCCGATGCGCGATGACGATACGGTGTTGCTGATCCGCGAATACAGCGCCGGCCTGGAGCATTATGAGCTGGGCCTGCCCAAGGGCCGGCTGGAAGCGGGCGAGGACGCGCTGGTCGGCGCCAATCGCGAATTGAAGGAAGAAGCCGGCTACGGTGCGCGGCAGCTGACGCATCTGGGCCGGTTGTCATTGGCACCGGCCTACATGAGCCACCTGACCGACATCGTGCTGGCGCGCGATCTTTACCCCGAACGCCTTGCCGGCGACGAACCCGAGGAGATGGAAGTGGTGTCGTGGAAATTGTCCCAACTGCATACCCTGATGGCGCGCGATGACGTGACCGCCGGGCGCACCGTGGCCGCGTTGTTCATGGCGCGCGAATATCTGGCCGGCCGCTACGAGGCCAGGGCATGAGCGCGCGCATCGACGATCTGCCGGCGCTGAATGGCGTGTGCGAGCTGGCCGTGCAGGCGGCGGCCGCCATTCTCGAGGTGTATTCGCGCGACGATTTCGACGTGCATCAGAAGGAAGATGATTCGCCGCTGACGGCAGCCGACCTGGCCTCGCACAAGCTGATCGTGGCGGGCCTGAAACGCCTCACGCCGGACATCCCCGTGCTGTCGGAAGAATCGGCCGGCATCGCCTGGGACACGCGCCGGCAGTGGCATCGCTACTGGCTGGTCGATCCATTGGACGGCACGCGCGAGTTCGTCAAGCGCAACGGCGAGTTCACCGTCAACATCGCGCTCATCGACCACCAGCGCACCGTCATGGGCGTGGTGCAGGTGCCGGTGACGGGCGATTTGTACGCCGCCAGCGTCAACGACGGCGCATGGATGCAGCAAGGCGGCAAGGGCGAGCGCATTCAGCTTGCCACGCGCAAGGCCGCGTCGCCGCTGATCGTGGCCGGCAGCCGCTCGCATGGCAGCGAGCGCCAGCAGGCGTTGCTGGCCAACCTGGGCGAGTACACCAAGGTGCCGATGGGCTCGTCGCTGAAGTTCTGCCTGATCGCGGCCGGCAAGGCCGATCTGTACCTGCGCGCCGGCCTCACGTCCGAGTGGGACACGGCCGCGGCGCAGTGCGTGCTGGAGCAGGCCGGCGGCGCCGTCATGCAGCTGGACGGCACGCCTCTGGCCTACAACACCAAGGATTCGCTGCTCAATCCCGAGTTCCTTGCCGTCGGCGACACGGCGCGCGACTGGCCCAACCAATTGGCCGTCTAGACGTCCATCATGACCGACACGCACGCCAGCCTCGACCGCCTGCTTGCCATCATGCGGCGCCTGCGCGATCCCGATGGCGGGTGCCCGTGGGACAGCGTGCAGACGTTCGAGAGCGTGGCGCCGTACACGCTCGAAGAAGCACACGAAGTGGTCGATGCGATTGATCGCGGCGACTACGACGACCTGCGCGACGAGTTGGGCGACCTGCTGTTTCAGGTGGTGTTCCACGCGTGCATGGCACAGGAACAAAACCTGTTCGATTTTGCCGACGTGGCCACCGCCATTGGCGACAAGCTGGTGCGCCGACATCCGCACGTGTTTGCCGACGCGCACTATGCCGATGCCGACGCGCAAACGCGCGCATGGGAAGACATCAAGGCGGCCGAGCGGCGCGGCAGGGGCGAGGCCGATGCCAGCGCGCTAACCGGCGTGGCGCGCGGTTTGTCGCCGGAGCGGCGCGCCGCCAAGTTGCAAAGCCGCGCCGCGCGCACAGGCTTTCAATGGTCGTCGTTGCCGCCGGTCGTGGCCAAGCTGGACGAGGAAATGGCCGAGCTGAAGGCCGAATGCGCTGCATCCACGCCGGATGCCGCGCGCATCGAGGACGAGCTGGGCGACGTGTTGTTCATGCTGGTCAACCTGGCGCGCCACACGCAGACCGATTTCGCGCGCGCGCTGCGCCATGCCAACGCCAAGTTCGAGCGCCGTTTTCGCGGCATGGAACAACTGGCCGCGGCCGATGGCACGCGCATGGACGACTTGTCGCTGGCCGAGCAGGAAGCCCTGTGGCAGCGCGTCAAGCACGCCGAGCGCCAGGACGACTGAAGCGGTACTGCTACAGCGTCAAATAAACCAGTACGCCGACCAGCAGCAAAAACGGCAGCGAGGCGCGGTGGAACTGTGCCATCGTCACCTCGCCGCGTGCCAGGCGCAGGGCGATGAGGTTGGCCAGCGAGCCGATCACGCAACCGTAGCCGCCGACGTTGGCGGCAATCGCCAGCGTGGTCGTCAGTGGCGTGTGATGCACCAGCAGCACGCTGGCCGGCACGTTGCTGATGAGTTGCGAGCCGAGGATGCCGGTCAGGTACAGCGAGGTCGGATCGTCCAGGTGCAGGCGAGTCAGCCAGCCAAGCAGCGGTGGCCAGACGGACAAATGTCCCAGGGCCAGGAAGATCGCGGCAAACGTGGCCAGCAGCCACCAATCGACGCGGCGCAGAATGACGGGCCGGCCGAGGGCAAACACGATCAGCAGTGCGCCGACGCCCATCAATGGATGGCCATATTCCAGCGCCAGCACCATGCCGGCCAGTGCCGCGATCGACCCCAGCCCCAAACCGCGGTGCAGCGATGGTACGGCAATGGACGATACTCTTGGTGTCGCCTTGGCCGAAATCCACCACCAGGCCAACAGCAGCGTCAGACCCAGCATGATGAGCGCCGCCGGGGCCATGGCGCGCAGGTAAGCGACGAAATCAAGCCCGCTGGCCTGCCACAGCAGCAGGTTCTGCGGATTGCCGATCGGGCTCAGCGTGGAGCCGGCGTTGACGGCAAAGGCTTCCAGTATCACCAGCCGGCCCAACGGCAAACGTCCGTCGCCCCCCAACGCCAGCGTCAGCGGCACGATCAGGAACAGGCTGACGTCGTTGGTCAGCACGGTTGCCAAAGCAGCGCTGGCCATGACCAGTGTCAGCGCCATGGTGCGTGTTGAATGTCCGCGCGCCAGCCACCAGCGCGCACCATGCTGGACAAGGCCGCTGTCCTGGATGCCGGCGATGGCCATCATCAGGCCGGTCAAACCGGCCAGCGTGGGTACGTTCAGCCACTGCAGCCAGGCTCCGGCCGGATGCGGATCGGCCAGCGCCAAAACCAGCGCCAGCAGGGCAAACAGCGCCAGCAACGGTTCACGGCGCAGGTGCGCGAGGTCTTGTTTCAGGTGGGTGAAAACGGACATGTCGGGGGTAATGCCGAAACTGAATGGGGGTATGCCGGTCGGCAAGCGTGCCGATTTTTCACATTCAACTCACGCGGCAATGCGTTTAATTTCACATAAGTGACAAGTTGTGGATGGAAAAAACATGACGGACCGTGACAAAAATGGCTTGATTCTTCTGGTCGAAGATCAGCATGAAGTGGCTTCGATGGTCGGCGAACATCTGGTCAAGCGCGGCTATGACGTGGATTATGCGGCCACCGGTGGCAATGCACTGCACCTGGCCTTGCAAGGCAGTTACGACGTCATCGTGCTGGATTTGTTGTTGCCGGACATGGACGGCATGGAAGTGTGCCGGCGCTTGCGCGGCAAGCTGCAAATCATTACCCCGGTGCTGATGCTGACCGGATGCGACGGCGTGGATGCCAAGGTGGAAGGACTGGATGCCGGCGCCGACGACTATCTCACCAAGCCGTTCGACATCCGCGAGCTGGATGCACGCCTGCGTGCGCTGATACGGCGGCGTCGACACCGGGTTTCGGGGCATGTCTACAAGGTCAGCGACATGGTGCTGGATACCGGCAGCATGCAGTTGACGCGCGCCGGACGGCCGCTGTCGGTGCCGCCGATCGGCTTGAAGATCCTGGCCATATTGATGCGCGAGTCACCGCGTCTGGTGACCCGGCGCGACATCGAGCGTGAAGTGTGGGGCGACGGTTTGCCCGACTCGGATACCTTGCGCTCGCATTTGTACAACTTGCGCAAAGCCATCGACCGGCCGTTCGACAAGCCGTTGCTGCACACCATCCATTCGTCCGGTTACCGGCTGGCCGACATGGAACCGGCAGCCAGCGCCGACACGAAGTAGGCACCCGGCCTCAGGGCGCGCCGTTGGGCCGTTCGCGCACCGGATGCTTGGCCAGTTTGCGTTGCAAGGTACGCCGATGCATGCCCAGCCGGCGCGCCGTTTCCGAGATGTTGCCGTCGCATTCGACCAGCACGCGCTGGATGTGCTCCCATTCCAGACGGCGCAGAGGCAAGGGCGCATCGGGCGCCTCGGCCGGTTCTTCGCCGGCGCTGGTGTCGTTGTCCAGCAATGCGCGTGCCACGGCGTCCGCATCGACCGGCTTGGCCAGATAATCGTGTGCGCCGCGCTTGATCGCCTCGACCGCCGTGGCGATGGACGCGTAGCCGGTCAGCAGCAGGATGCGCATGTCCGGCACGATGGCCTTCAGCTCGGCAATGAGATTCAGGCCGTTGTGCTCGCCCAGCTTGAGGTCCAGCACGCAAAACGCTGGCCGCAACTTGCGCGCGGTGACGATGGCGCTGTCCGGGTCGTTGGCGGTCTCGGGCGCAAAGCCGCGTGAGCTGAGCGCGCGCGAGAGCACATGCGAAAAGGTTTCGTCGTCGTCGACGATCAGCAGTTTGCGAGGTTCGGAATCCATGCGCCAAGTGTAGCCCAGGGGCGCGGTCGAAGCGGGTGGCGCGGCGTCTTGGCGCGGTGCGGGATTACCTGGCGCGCATCACCGCCAGCGGCAGGCGCAGGCTGATTTCGCCGCCGCGCTTGGTGTTGCCGGCCTTGAGTTCGCCTTCGAGGCGGTCGGCGGTCGCCTCGGCCAGCGCCAGCCCCAGGCCCAGGCCGGTGTGTTTGCGCGTGTAGCCCAGCGCGGCCAGTTCCTCGGTGCCGACAAAGCCGGGGCCGCAATCGCCGATGGTCAATTCCAGCCATGCGTTATCCACGCGCACGTCGAAACGCACTTCGCGCGATTCGTTTTGCGCCGAGGCGTCGGCCGCGTTGTTGAGCAGGTTCAGCAGGGCGTGACGCAAACCGGCCTGGATGGCCAGTTGCATGTCGCCGATGCCGGGGGCGGGATTGAAATGCAGTTCCGCCTCGGGACGCAGCAGCGCAAAGCGTTCCAGACAGCCGTGCAGAAACGCGCTCAGCGTGGTTTGCTCGGGGGCGTCCGACAATTGTGCCTTGCCGAAGGCCACCATCTCGCGCAGGCTGGCGCGGCAGCGCTCGACCTGGGTTTCCAGCAGGGCGAGGTCTTCGGCCAAGGGCAGGTCGGACGAGTGTTCGCGACGCAATTCCGGCAGCAAGGTGCGCATGGTCGACAGCGGCGTATTCATTTCGTGCGCGGCGCCAGCCGCCTGCGTGGCGATGGCGAGAATGCCCTCGTCGCGCAATGCGCGTTCGCGGATGCGCTGCACCTCGGCCTGCTGCACGCGCAGGGCATGTGCCAGGCGCGTGATGAAGCCGCCCAGGATCAACGCCATGATGACGAAATTGACGGCCATGCCGGCCACGTGCAGATGAAAATCGTCGATGCCGCCGGGCGAAGGCGGCAGCGGCACGTATTGCCACAGCAGCACCAGATAGGCCAGCCCGGACAGGATGGCCATCGAGATCACGCCGCGTACGGACAGCGCCGCCGCGGACAGCGCGATGGGCACCAGCAACAGGCTGACGAACGGGTTGCTGGCACCGCC
>DASVGR010000056.1:0-7611 GCA_036379395.1 Rhodanobacteraceae bacterium
CTGATGCATGATCACGGCGACTTCGTACGAGAAGGTCGGGTCGTAGGACTTGCAGTTGGGCGTGGTGCCGGCCACCAGCTGCGAGGTGCAGTCCGAATGCTGCAGGCCTTCGCCGGGGAACGAGCAACCGGCCGTGGCGCCCACCAGGAAACCGCGCGTGCGCTGGTCGCCGGCAGCCCAGATGAGGTCGCCGATGCGACGGAAGCCGAAGAACGAGTAGTAGATGAAGAACGGCAGCATCGGCTTGTTGGACACCGAATAGCTGGTGCCGGCCGCGATCCACGCCGACACGCCGCCGGCTTCGGAAATGCCTTCCTGCAACACCTGGCCGTCGGCCGCTTCGCGGTAATACAGCAGCTGGTCGGCGTCCTGCGGACGGTATTTCTGGCCGAACGGCGCATAGATGCCGATCTGGCGGAACATGCCTTCCATGCCGAACGTGCGCGCCTCGTCGGCCACGATCGGCACCACGCGCGGCGCGATCTGCTTGTCGCGCAGCAGCAGGTTCATGCCGCGCACCAGCGCCATGGTGTTGGAAATTTCGCGCTCGCCGGTGCCCTTGGTGATGGACGAAAACGCTTCCAGCGCCGGTGCCTTGAGCGATTCGTCGGACTTGGTGCGGCGATGCGGCAGCGCACCGCCGAGCGCGCGCCGGCGCTCCAGCATGTACTGCACTTCTTCCGAATCCTTGCCGGGGTGGTAATACGGCACGGCATCCGGACCATCGCCTTCCAGCTGCTTGTCGGTGATGGGAATGTTGAAGCGGTCGCGGAACACGCGGATGGCTTCCGCGTTCATCTTCTTGGCCTGGTGGGCGATGTTTTGCGACTCGCCCGCCTCGCCCATGCCGTAACCCTTGACCGTCTTGGCCAGAATGACCGTCGGCATGCCTTCGGTGTGCACAGCCGCGTGATAGGCCGCATACACCTTGTGCGGATCGTGCCCGCCACGGTTCAGGCGCCACACGTCGGCGTCGGACAGGCTGGCCACCATGGCCGCCGTCTCCGGGTACTTGCCGAAGAAATGCTCGCGCGCATAGGCGCCGCCCAACGCCTTGTAGGCCTGGTACTCGCCGTCGACGGTTTCCATCATCAGCTTGCGCAGCACGCCCTTGCTGTCGGCGGCCAGCAGCGGATCCCAGTAGCTGCCCCAGATGAGCTTGATGGCGCTCCAGCCGGCGCCGCGGAACGCGCCTTCCAGTTCCTGGATGATCTTGCCATTGCCGCGCACCGGGCCATCCAGACGCTGCAGGTTGCAGTTGACGACGAAAATCAGGTTGTCCAGCTTTTCACGGCCAGCCAGGGTGATGGCGCCGAGGCTTTCCGGCTCGTCGATCTCGCCGTCGCCGATGAAGCACCACACCTTGCGGTCGGTCTTGGGCATCAGGCCACGCGCTTCCATGTACTTGAGGAACTGCGCCTGGTAGATGGCCTGGATGGGGCCAAGGCCCATCGACACGGTCGGCACCTGCCAGTAATCGGGCATCAGCCACGGATGCGGATACGAGGACAGCGCCTGGCCGTGCGGACGGCTGGCTTCGCGGCGCAGGTTGTCCATCTGCTCGACGCTCAGGCGGCCTTCCACGAACGAGCGCGCGTAGATGCCCGGGCTGGCGTGGCCCTGGTAGTAAATGAGGTCGCCCGGATGGCTTTCCGACGGCGCGCGCCAAAAATGGTTGAAGCCGACGTCGTACAGCGTGGCCGACGAGGCGAAGCTGGCGATATGGCCGCCCAGCTTGCCGGGACGACGGTTGCAGCGCACCACCTGCGCCATCGCGTTCCAGCGGATGATGGAGCGGATGCGCCATTCAATCGCCGGGTCACCGGGGCTCTTGGCCTCCTGCGTCACCGGGACGGTGTTGACGTAGGCCGTGGTCGGCGCAAACGGCAGATGCCCGCCGGAGCGGCGCGTCTCATCCACCATCTGCTCCATCAGGTAGTGCGCGCGCTCGGTGCCGTCGGCGTGGATGACGGCCTTCAGCGAGTCGATCCATTCGTGGGTCTCGGTGGGGTCGAGATCCTGATCGATGATGTCTTGCAGTTGATCCATGGGTGAGGTCTCCGCGGCGCGGTCGGGTGCGCGCCGGCTGATCAAGGAACTGGGAGGGCTGTCACGTCTTGGACGCACGACGGCCATTAGTTCAAGTTTAACGCAGTTGACAGGCTGATTGGCCAACGCCGAGCGTGCCCGAACATCCCGCCTTGCGCCGGTTGCGTTGTGGGAGCCGGCCTGTCGGCGAACGGGCCGCATGGCCCGCGATTTCAGGCCGGATTCTTCGCGCGCAGGCGCACTCCGACAGCGAACCCGTGCGGGAGCCGGGGCTTACAGATCACGCAGGCTTTCGGCGATGCCGTCGGCCCCCACGCGCAGCAGCTTCAGCGTGTTGGTGCCGCCAAAACGGCCGATGTGGTCACCGTGGGTCAGCACCACGCGGTCGCCCTCGTCCAGCTTGCCCAGTGCAAACAAGTGCTGCACGGCGGCACGCGCGGCATGCACCGGGTCCATCGAACCATGCTCGAAAGCGACCGGCTTGACGTCGCGCAGCAGCAACATGCGCCGCCGTGCCGACGCGCTGGGCGACAACGCGTAGATGGGCACCGCGAAGCGGTAGCGCGACAGCCATTGTGCGGTGGCGCCGGATTCGGTCAGCGCCACGATGGCGCGCACGCCCAGCCGCCCGGCCAGAAACATCGCGGCCAGCGCGATGGCCTGATCGGAGCGCTCCAGAATGTGCGAGCTGGCGCCCAGATCGTCCTTCGGCTCGAACTGGTGCTCGGCCGACAGGCAGATGCTGCGCATGGCCTTGACCGCCTCGTCCGGATGCGCGCCAGCGGCGCTTTCGGCCGACAGCATCACCGCGTCGGTGCCGTCAATGACGGCATTGGCCACGTCCAGCACTTCGGCACGCGTGGGAATGCGCGCCTCCACCATCGACTGCAGCATTTGCGTGGCAGTGATGACGCCGCGATTGCGCTGCACGGCCTCGCGGATGATTTTTTTCTGCAGGCCGGGCAATTCGGCATAGCCGATTTCCACGCCCAAGTCGCCGCGTGCCACCATCACCGCGTCGGCCGCGTCGATGATGCCTTCGAGCTTGTCCAGCGCGTCGGCGCGCTCGATCTTCGCGACCAACGCGGCACTGCCGCCGGCTTCTTTCAGCAGGCGTCGCGCCAGATCCAGATCGCGCCCGGAACGCACGAACGACACGGCCAGAAAATCACAGCCCAGCTCGGCCGCCAGACGAATGTCGCGGTGATCCTTTTCGGTCAGCGCATCCAGGCTCAGACCGCCGCCCTGGCGGTTCAGGCCCTTGCGATTGGACAGCTCGCCATCGTTGCGCAAGCGGCAATGGATCAACGGCGGCTCGACCGACAACACGTCCATCGCCACCAGGCCATCGTCGAACAGCAGCACGTCGCCGGCGACCACGTCGTTGGGCAAGCCGTGATAGGAAACGCCCACACCGCTGGCCGTGCCAGGCGGCGCATCGGGGCTGCAATCGAGCGTGAAATCGTCACCGGTGTGCAATTGCACCTTGCCGTCGGCAAAGGTTTCGATGCGGATCTTGGGACCCTGCAGATCGCACAGGATGCCGACCTCGCGCCCGACCACGCGCGAAGCCTCGCGCACAGCCGCGGCACGCGCGCGGTGGTCGTCGGCGGTGCCGTGCGAAAGGTTCAGGCGTACGACATCCACGCCGTTTTCGAGGATTTTTTCCAGCATGCCCGGCGCGTCGGTGGCCGGACCCAGCGTGGCGAGGATTTTGGTACGTCGCAATACTTGGTCATTCATGGGGTGCAAAATTATCACGCATCCCCCGCATGCAGGCAGTTTCATGCGCACAGAGGCCGTTTTGGCATATGCCGCCACGGCGTAGGAGCCTGCCTGCCGGCGAAAGGGTCTTGCCTCAAGCCAGCATCCAGCCCCATCGCGCGCGGGCGCGCTCCTACAAAAAAATCACAAGCCGTGGCCATTGCGCCCGTAGGAGCCGGCCTGCCGGCGAAAGGGTCTTGCCCCAAGCCGGCATCAAGCCCGTCGCGCGCAGGCGCGCTCCTACAAAAAAATCACAAGCCGTGGCCATTGCGTCTGTAGGAGCCGGCCTGCCGGCGAAAGGGTCTTGCCTCAAGCCGGCATCAAGCCACCGCGCGCGGGCGCGCTCCTACTTCGTGGTCCAGCGCTTGAGCCAGGCGTTGACGGTGTCATGCCATTTGACCGAATTGTGCGGTTTGAGCACCCAGTGGTTCTCGTCCGGGAAGGTCAAGAACTCGCTCGGGATGCCGCGCCGCTGCAACGCCGTGAACGCGCCCAGGCCCTGCGTGAGCGGGATGCGGAAATCGTGTCCCGAATGGATCACCAACATGGGTACATGCCATTTGTTCACATGGTCCAGCGGATTGAACTTCTCGTAGTTGGCCGGGACCTTGTACTGCGGGCCACCGAACTCGTGCTCCATGAACCACAGCTCGTCGGTCTCGTAATACATCGAGCGCGTATCGAACACGCCGTCGTGGTCGACGAAGCACTTGAACGGCTTGTTCCACTCGCCGGCCATCCAGTAGACCATGTAGCCGCCGTAGCTGGCGCCCAGCGCGCAGGCGCGATCGCCGTCCAGAAAATCGAAGTGGTCGAGCGCGTATTTCCAGCCGTCCTTGAGGTCGGTCAACGGCTTGCCGCCCCAGTCGCCCGAGATCGAATCGGTGAACTTTTGCCCGAAGCCGGTGGAGCCGTGGAAGTTGATCGTCACCACCGCAAAGCCCTGCCCCGCATAGGTTTGCGGGTTCCAGCGATAGCTCCAGCTGTTGTCCATGGCGCCCTGCGGGCCACCGTGGATGATGAAGGCGACGGGATAGGTCTTGTCGTCGTCGAAATCGGCCGGCTTGACCACGTAACCGTACACGCGGTCGTCATTGGCGCCGTCGAAATGGAAGTACTCGACCTTGCCCATCCGGGTCTTGGCCAGCGCCGCGTCGTTGAAATGCGTGACGCGCTGCAAATCGTGGCCATCCGGCTTCATCGAATACAGCGCCGCCGGATGGGTCAGATCAGCCTGCGCGATGACCGTGCGCGTCAGCGACAACGCGTAGCCGGTGACCGTGCCGTCGCCCGTCACCTGATGCACGCCGCCGTCGTCGGTGTCCATCTTGAACAGCGGGTTCTGCATCTTGTCGGACGCCACCACGTACAGCTCGCGGCCGTCCGGCGAAATCTGCATGTTCGACGCCGAAAGATCCCAATCCTTGTTCAACTCGCGCGTCTTGCCGGTGGCAAGATCCAGCGCCATCACGCCGAAACGGTCGGACTCGAACGCAGGCACTTTCTGCGCCAGGTAATAAAGCGTGCGGCCGTCCGGCGACGGCACCGGCCACGCGTCCCACGCCTTGTTCGCGCCGGTGAGGTTTTGCGGCGCGCGCGAGCCGTTGACGGGCGCGCGGTAAATGTCGAAATTGGTCGACCACGGCTCCGTCGTGCCGGCCACGCGCGCGTCAAAGTAGATGGTGCGGCCATCCGGCGAAAACGCGTATTCGGACGCATCGCCAAACGGCTTCGACGGCACGTCGCCGTCCACGCCTCGGCTCACCCACACCGGCGCCTGATGGCCGCTCAAGGTGGTCACGAACAGCTGCGAGCGGCGGCCGTCCGACCACGTGTCCCAATGGCGCACGAACAACTTTGTATAAAGGTGTCCGGTGGACTGGTCGGCCTTGTCCTGCGCCAGCAGCTTGGCCGTGCAGGCCAGATCCGGGCAATGCGTGAACACGTCCATCGACACCGCCACGTGCACGCCGTCCGGCGACAACTTGAAGTTGTTGACCGCCACCGGGTAATGCGTCACCTGCACCGCCGCGCCACCGGCGGCCGGAATCGACCACAACTGGCTCGAACCCGAGCGCGACGACAGGAAGTAGATCACCGACCCGTCGCGCGACCAACGCGGGCTGGACGCCTTGTCCACCAAGCGTTGCGGCTTGGCATCCTTGTTCGACAAATCCTGCTCGTAGATGGCCGTGATGCCCTTGTTGGCCGCGTAATCGGTACGCCGCACGGTGTACAGCACGCGCGCGCCATCGGGCGACAACTGCGGATCGCCGACGCGCTTGAGCATGACCAGGTCATGCACATTGAACGGATGCGCGGACGGGCTTTCGGCCGCCAGCACGGGGCCGGCCGCCATGGCCAGCAAGGAAGCGGCAAGCAACGGTTTCATGGACATGATTTTCTCCCCTGGCGACAGCCACGGACAGGCAAGGACAAATGCCGCCGACAGTACGTGCTACCCAAGCGCCACGCAAGCCGACGCATCACATATTGCGCGGCGCGCGACATGTCCAAACGACGTATCGCATGCAACCAGCCCCCCCATGCCACCGTGGTGCCCGGCCGACACCATGCAGTGTTACATTGCCCACAACAGCATGCGGAACCCGCCATGTCCCTGCACCAACTCACCCAGGCATTGGCACGCCACACCGATCTCCGGCTGGCCATCGTGTTCGGCTCGGTGGCCAAGGGAACCGCACGCCCCGACAGTGACATCGACGTGGCCGTCAAGGCCGACGCACCGCTCACGCCAGCGCAAAAAATGCGCCTGATCGAAGACATCGCCATGGCTACCGGCCGCCCTGTCGATCTGATTGACCTGGCCGTGGCTGGCGAGCCTTTGCTGGGCGAAATCATCCGTCACGGCAAACAACTTCTCGGCGGCCCCGAAGCCATGGCCGAACTGGCGCTCAAGCACGTCTACCTCAACGAAGACTTCGTGCCCCTCATCAAGCGCGCACTGGACACGAGAAACAACGCATGGCTGAACTGATCATCCAACGCAAGCTCGATTCACTGCATCGCTGTTTGCAGCGCATACAAGTCACATGCCCCACCACCGTCGATGCATTGGAACGCGATGTCGATCGACAAGACATCTTGGTCTTGAATCTCAGTCGCGCCGTACAGTTATGCGTGGACATGGCCATGCACCTGCTGGCACAAGCCGGCCAGCCGCTGCCCGAAACCATGGGCACCAGCTTCGAAGCACTGTCTCAAAACGGCATTCTCTCGGACGACATGGCCCAGCGCATGCGCAAAGCCGTCGGCTTCCGCAACATTGCCGTGCACGATTACAGCGCCATCAACTGGGCCATCGTGCACGCCATCGCGACCCAACATCTGGACGACTTCAAGACCTTCGCCCGCATCATGCTTGAACAAGATTGATTGACTGGTACATGGGCCGCAGAAACCCCGCGGGCGAAAAGGTCTTGCCACAAGCCAGCATCAAGCCATCGCGCGCAGGCGCGCTCCTACCCGACATGGCGTGGTCTGTCGATGGCTTTAGTAGGAGCCCGCCCGCGGGCGAAAGAGTCTTGCCACAAACCAATATCGGGCCATCACGCGCGAACGGGCTCCCACAAGTCACACCGCATGCCTCAAGGCATCCACGGCCCACTGGTTGAGGCTTTGCCCCGCCAGCTCAGCCGCGCGGATGGTTTCGGCATGCAGCTCAGGCGGCATGCGCAGCAGCACCTTGCCGCTGGCCGGCCGCTCGGGCTTCTGGCCCAACTTGCGGCACGCGTCCAGGTAATCGTTCACCGCCTCGTGAAAAGCCGCTTCCAGCTC
>DASVGR010000057.1:0-14330 GCA_036379395.1 Rhodanobacteraceae bacterium
GGACTTGGCGCGCAGGCGCGCCATGCCGGCGCGGTGGAATTGTTCCAGCGACACGCGCAACGGCGCCAGCGCGAAAATCGGCGGGTTGGACAACTGCCAGCCGTCGGCGCCGGGCGTGGGCACGAATTCCGGCTGCATCAAGAAACGGCTGGATTTGTCGTGGCCCCACCAGCCGGCGAAGCGTGGCACGTCCGCGCGCGCGTGACGCGCGTGCACGAACGCGCCGCCGACGGCGCCGGGGCCGGCGTTCAAATACTTGTAGCTGCACCACACGGCAAAATCCGCGTCGCTGTCGTGCAGGTCCAGCTCGATGTTGCCGACGGCGTGTGCGAGATCGAAGCCGACCAGGCAGCCGTGTTTGTGCGCCAGCGTGCTGATGGCCTTGAGATCAAACGCCTGCCCGGTGCGGTATTGCACGCCCGGCAGCAGCACCAGCGCCACGCGTGAGCCGTGTTCGGCCAGCGCGTGTTCGATCGCTGCCAGCGACAAGGTGCCTTCGGCTTCGTCGGGCTCGATTTCGATGAGGTCGGTGTCGGGATGGCCACCATGGAAAGCCACTTGCGAGGCCAGCGCGTAGCGGTCGGTCGGAAACGCGCCGGCTTCCATCAGGATGGCCGGGCGCTCGGCCGTGGGCCGGTAAAAACTCACCATCAGCAGGTGCAGGTTGGCACCGAGCGTGTTCATGGCGACCACTTCGTCGGGCTGCGCGCCGACGACTTCGGCCAGGTTGTCGCGCACGTATTCGTGGTACGGCATCCACGGCAGGCGGCCCTTGAAATGGCCTTCCACGCCCAGGCGCGCCCAGTCGTCCAGCTCGTCGTTGAGCGCGCCGCGCACGCCACGCGGCTCCAGGCCCAGCGAGTTGCCGCACAGGTAGATCGTTTCGCCGTTGGCATGCGGAGGGATCAGGAATTCGTCGCGGAACGCGCGCAACGGATCGGCGTCATCCTGGGCATGCGCCCAGTCGGCGCTGGCTTGGTAATCGGACATGGAAAACCTTGGCTTGGTACCGGCGCCAGGCCGGAAGAGGTCAGTTCAAGTGGGTGGATACGCCGGCGCAATCCTTGTCGAAAGCGGCTGTCCATGCGGCGCCGGCCTGGCTGTGGGCCGGGCGCACGCAACGTACCATCACGGCATAGCCGTCGCGGAAATAGTAATGCTCGTTGTAGGTCTGCATGGCGGTGCCTTCCTGGGCGGTGTAATGCAGCACGGTCGGCGTCGAGTCCGAACCGGTGGCGTGGAACCCCGGCAACGCCTGTGCGTGGCGGCTGTTTTCGCCGACAAACTGGCGGAAGCTGATGAGGTCGCGCACTTTTTCGCTGGTGATGGTGACGCGCGCCAGCGTATCGGTTTGCGTGGGCGACGGATCGGGCACCTGGAACACCATGGATTCGGGGTCGCCCGGCGCGTAGACGATGCGCGACCAGCTGTCCGGCACGTTGATCACGAAGTTGCCGTTGGTGAATGTGTACTGGGCGGCCATGCAGGCGGGAGCCATCAGGACGGCGGCGAGAAACAGGGCCAGGCACTCAAGGCGTCGGGACATCGGTGGAACTCCGGGCGGAATCAAAACGGTTGGCGGGCAGGCCCAGCCATTCAAGGGCGGCGCCGTGGAACAGGCGCGCGGTTTGCGTGTCGGTCAAATGCTCGAGTGCCTCGATGCCGCTGCCGGGGCGCTGCTCGCCCAGTGGGAACGGGTAGTCGGTGCCCAGCATGACGCGTTCGGCGCCGACCACGTCGAGCAGGTAGGCGAGCGCCTGCGGATCGTGCACGCACGAGTCGAAATACAGTTGCTTGAAGTAGTCGCGCGGGTTGCGCGGGTTGTCCACGGCAACGAGGTCCGGGCGCATGCGAAAGCCGTGTTCGATGCGGCCGATGGTGTAGGGAAAACTGCCGCCGCCGTGGGCCAGCATCACGCGCAGCGCGGGCAGGCGTTCGAGCACGCCGCCGAAGATGAGGCTGCAGGCGGCGCGTGATTGCTCGGCCGGCATGCCGACCAGCCACGGCATCCAGTATTTGGGCATGGAGTCGAAACCCATCATGTCCCACGGATGCACCATGACGGCGGCGCCGAGGTCGGCCGCGGCCTCGAAAAATGGGAACAGTTCCGGCGCGTCGAGGTTCCAGTCGTTGCAGTGCGAACCGATCTGCACGCCGCACAAGCCCAATTGCTCGATGCAGCGTTCCAGCTCCTGGATGGCCAGCGTCGGTGATTGCAACGGCACTGTGCCGAGGCCGGCGTAGTGGCGCGGAAAATCGCGCGTGAGGCCGGCCATGTGGTCGTTCAAATGGTGATGCAGTTCCAGCGCCTGATGCGCCGGTGCCCAGTACGAAAACAGCACCGGCACGGTCGACACGGCTTGCAGGGTGACGCCGGACGGCGCGTAGTCGTCGATGCGCGTTTGCGCGTCGAAAGCCGAATCCCACACTTCACGGAAAAACTTGCCATCCTTGTAGATGCGATGGTGGCCGTCGGTGTGCGTCATCACCGGAAAGCGGTTGTCGCCGTACTTCGCGGCAAGGTTGGGCCAGTCGCGCGGCAGGATGTGCGTGTGCGTATCGACTTTGAGCATAAGGCCGAGTTTAGAGCATCGACGTGGGGGTGTCGTGACGCGTGCGGCAGATCGGTATTTGCTTGCCGGGGCTCAGCCGGCGACGGTTGCCTGCGCGACAGATGCGTTGGCGGGACGGCTGTCCAGCGCGTGGGCGAGGGTGTCGATGTTGTCGGTCAGACGGTCGGTCAGGGCGATCAGGGAGGCGGCGGATTCGGCGTCGGGCGCGGCATTCAAGTCGGCGGCCAGCTGTTGCTGCAAGGACCGCAAGGGCGGCAGGTGCGTGGTGGTGGCTTCATCGTGGCGCAGGCCGGCCACGCAATGGGCAAGGGCGGCATCGCAGGCACGCATGAAAGATGCCAGGGTGGCTGCGGCGGGCAGCTTGCCGTCCTCGTCCAGCTCGGCTTCCAGCGCCATGGCCGTGCGTACCAGGCGGTTGCCGGCGGCGAACACGGTCGTGGCCAGGCGCAGTTGCGCACGCGTGGAGGCCGGTTCCGAACGCAGGCGGCCGATGGAGGCCTGCGCGTTGCTGCGTCCGGCGCGCGCCGCGGTGCGCGCGTCACGCAGGGTGACGTCGTCGGAACCATTGGCCAGACAGGCCAGATAGTGCGCATACGCCGCAAGCATGTCGGCGAGCGCACTGCGTGCGCGGTCGCCTTCCCAGGTGGGCCACACGAGATAGGCGATCAGCGCCATGGCGCTGCCGAGTGCGGTGTTGACCACGCGCTCGTCGACACTGCGGCCGGCATCGACGCCGGCGAACGCCAGCAGGATCACGACCGTGCCGGTCAGCGCCACCACGGCCACGCCGTAGTGCGCGTTGGCCAGGTAGCGGAAGGCGAAGCACAACAAGGTCATGACGGCCAGATGGGCCCAGATGGAATCGGGCGTGAAATGCAGCAGCACGGTGGTCAGGCCCAGTCCGAGCAGGGTGCCGATGACGCGCAGATAGCCCACGCGAACGGTGGCGCCGAAGTCCGGACGCAGCACGATGGCGGCCGTCATCGGCACCCAGTATGCGCGCGCCAGACCGATGGCGTGGGCGACGATCAACGCCAAGGCCAGCACGACGGCGCAGCGCAGGCCGTGGCGGAACGCGCTTGAACGCAACGTGAGGTTGGCGCGCAATGCCGCCCAGGGAGCCGCGTTGCGCAGCGCGCGGGGCAGGCTGGTGTCGGCCTTGCGCGCGCGAATCTCGCCATCGCCACCGGCCCAGTTGGCATTGCGCACGGCGGCGGCCAGTTGGCCGGTCAAGGCCTGCAACCGGCGACGGGTGAGGGCGGACCATGCCGTGGATGGCGTTTCGGCCAGCATGTCTTCCAGCGCCTGCAGCGCCCATTGGGCCGCCGCCGGATGCGAGGCGTGTTCCAGCGCATCGGCGATGGCGTCCAGCACGTGCGCGGCGCGTACGCGAAAGGCGACCAGCGCCGGTTGCGGCACGGCATCCTGCGCCAGCGCCATCCACTCCAGACGCATGCGTTCGGACAATTCCAGCAGGGTGTGGAATGCTTCCATGGCGCGGCCGCGCGCGTGCGGTCGACCCAGCAGCGTTTGTTGCAGGCCGGTCAAGGTGTCGCTGGCGGGCGGGGCGTCGTCGATGCCCGGTTGATGGCGTGCCTGGCGCGCCAGGTCGCGATACACCGAGGCCAGCGCCAGACGTTCGGGGCGATAGCGTTGCAACGGCCAAGCGGCAATCGAGAACAGGGCCTGCAACGCGCCGCCGGCAAGGATCAGGCCGCTGGCGGCAAGGGCGTCATGCAGGCGCATGGGCGTGGACGTGGCGACAGCCAGCAGGATCATGCTGGTCATGCCCACGCGCGCCATGTTGGGGCCGTACAGCACGGCCAGTCCACCCAGAAAACCCCACAATGCCAGTGCGGCCACGTCCAGCCAGGGATGTGCGCCGACCAGGAAACCAGTCAGGCCGGACAGTGTGGCGGCCAGCGTCACCAGGGCGATGACCTGCACACGCTGGACGTACGGTCCCGGCTGGTCGGCAAACATCACTTCCAGCGCACCGGCGGAAACGCCGACACCGGCCATGGCGTGTCCGCTGGCAAAACCGGCCGCAAGCGGCAGCACGACGGCTGCCGTGTTGCGCAGGGCCACCGTGACGGGCACGTCGGGACGCTGGAAGCGCGTCAGATTGTCGACCAGGGTTGATCGCAGGGAGTAGGCGCCGTCGGGCATGCGCGGTCATGGCAGTGGCTTGACTGCCATTGTGCGGCATGTCGGACGATTTTGCCGCAGGAGCGCGCCTGCGCGCGATGGGACTTTGCGACAAGGCTTATCGCCGGCAGGCCGGCTCCTACGGTGTTGCGGGGTGTGATTATTTGGGCGCCAGGCGCACGGCGCCGTCCAGGCGGATGGTTTCACCGTTGATGTAGCGGTTGCCGAGAATGAAGGCGACCACGTCGGCGTACTCGTCCGGCTTGCCCAGGCGCGACGGGAACGGTATGGAGGCGGACAGCGATTCCTGCACTTCCGGCGGCATGCCGTCGACCATCGGCGTCCAGAAAATGCCCGGCGCGATGGTGGCCACGCGGATGCCGAAGCGCGCCAGCTCGCGCGCCATCGGCAGCGTCATGCCGACCACGCCGCCCTTGGACGCGGAATACGCGGCCTGGCCGATCTGGCCTTCGTAGGCGGCGACCGAAGCGGTGTTGATGATCACGCCGCGCTCGCCGTCCTCACCGGCGTCGTTGTCCTGCATCAGCGCGGCGCCAGCCTTGGCCACGTTGAAGCTGCCGACCAGGTTCACCATGACCGTGGTCTTGAACTTGTCCAGCGGCATCGGCCCCTGTTTGCCCAGCACGCGGCCGGCGCCGAGGATGCCGGCGCAGTTGATGACCACGTTCAGGCCGCCCATCGTCTCGCGCGCGGACGCGGCATTGGCGACGACGTCTTCCTCGCTGGTGACGTCGGTGCGCACGAAGCGCGCGGCATCTCCCAGTTCGGCCGCGGCGGCCGCGCCTTTTTCGTCGTTGACGTCGAACAGCGTCACCTTGCCGCCATGGCCGACGAAGTGACGGGCCACGGCATTGCCCAGCCCGGATGCGCCGCCGGTGATGATGGCCTTTACCTGATCCAGTTGCATGAAGATCTCCGTGAGGTCAAAACAGCCATCTTAATGCGTGTGGCGCATAAGCGGCCGGTCAGCATCCGGCCGGATCGGTGGTCATCGCGCGCAGGCGCGCTCCTACCGGCATGGCGAGGGCTTTCGATGGCTTTGTAGGAGCCCGCCCGCGGGCGAAGGGGTCTTGCCACAAACCAACATCAGACCATCGCGCGCAGGCGGCTCCCACAAAGGCGGGCCGCTCAGCGCCTGGCCGGATCGGCATCGGAAGACCCGGCCGCCGGCGCCGCGTCGCCAAGGATTTGTTCCAGACGCGCCGTCAGGGGGGCGTGATTGCCGGTGCCTTGCAGACGGATGAGGTCGAGCAGGGCGGTGTCGGACAGCAATGCCGGACCTTGCTGCTCGGCCTCGGTGATGATCTGCAGCAGGACGCTGCGTGTCAGGTCGGTGCCGGTGCGCGCCGCGCGGACGTGGAACGTCTCGCCTTCCAGCACCAGCTGGCGCAGATCGCCGAGCGTGACGTAGCACGACGCGCCGGTGTCGTACAGCCGCCGGTTGGGGTACTTCTTGATGATGCGCACGGACTGCCTCATGCCGGCACGGTAGCAAAGCCGGCCATGGCCAGCCAGTGACCGTGCGTTACCTGTCGGGGCGGGTTTCCGGCAGGGTATGGCGCCCGGCCAGCATCTGCAGATTGACGCGTGCGACGGCGAAATCCAGCAGCGCGTGCACATCGGCGTCCGCAGGCGGTGAAACGCCGGCGGGCAACAGGTATTGCAGCGTCCGCCGCAGGATGCTTTCCGCCGGTTGGCGCGAGGCGAGGGCATCGCCGCGCGATTTGGACAGCTTGTGTCCGGCGGCATCGGTCACGACCGGCAGATGCAGGTAGGCCGGTGTCGGCAGGTCGAGCGCGCGTTGCAGGCAAATCTGGCGCGGCGTGGAATCGATGAGGTCGACGCCGCGCACCACTTCGGTGATGCCTTGCGCCGCATCGTCGACGACACAGGCCAGCTGGTAGGCCCACAAGCCATCGGCCCGGTACAGCACGAAATCGCCGATGGCATCGCGCAGGTTTTGGCATTGCCGGCCTTGCAGGATGTCGTCGAAAACGATGGTCTCGTCCGGCACGCGCAAACGCCAGGCGGGTGCGCGCGAGCGGTCGGGCGATGCCGCGCAGTGGCCGTCCAGATGCCGGCTGCCGGTGCTTGCCAGGTCGTTGCGGCTGCACCAGCACGGAAAGACCAGGTGCCGACGCTTGAGTGTATCCAGTGCACAGGTGTAGGCGTCATGGCGCGCGGACTGGAACAGGGGTGGCGCATCCGCCGCCAGTCCAAGGTGTTGCAGTTGCGCGAGGATGGCTTGTGCCGAACCGGCAATTTCGCGCGGTGGATCGACATCTTCGACACGCAGCAACCACTGGCCATGACATTGCCGCGCGCGCACCCAACTGGCCAGGGCGGTCAGCAGGGAACCGGCATGCAGGATGCCGGTGGGCGAGGGGGCGAAGCGTCCGCGGTAAGGCATGCGCAGAAAGGCGAGGCACGGGATGGCGAGCATCCAGTATGCCAAACGCGCGTATCGCGGACGGCATCCCGGTGCACGAAGAGCAAGCCGTCATCGGGGTGGATCGGCTGGCGCGCAATCTCCCGTGTCACTCCACGTGCATGGAGTGACCGGGTTCCATGAGCCCTTTACAAAGGCTCAGACGGTCATGGCGCCATGTACAGCGGATACAGGCTGTTTTCTTCGCTGTCCAGGCGTTGTTCCAGCAGTTCGCCAATCTTGTCGTAATCGGCGCCGAACTGCTGGCGTTCCGCGGCGGTGGTGAACTGGCTGTTTTGCCAGGTCTTGACGAAATTCACCACTTCGCGTGCGATGGTGTTCATGTCGCGGCGAAACTCGTGAATGGTGCGGGCATTCTCGCTGTCGCCCGCCATGGACTTTTCGAGATAAGAATAAAAACGCACGTTCTCGGTGAGAATGTGTGCCTGCAGTGACGATTTGAAATGCGCCAGCAGCGTGCGCACTTCGGCAAATTCCCCGTTTTTGGCCAGCATGCCGATGCGTGAATACATGTTGCCGAGACGGGAATGGTCGCCCAGCAACGAATCGACCAGCTTGGGATCGTAATGAACGGTGCCAAGCGTGGCATCGGAGGCGGGAGCCGTCGAGCCCACCATTTGTTCTGCCGTGTCATCCTTGCCAAACATCTTGCGGAAGAATCCCATAATTCATGTCCTCTAGGGTTTTGTTTTTTCCAGACGCAAGTTGCTCTCCCCCTGCCATTCAGTCTAGCGCCAACTTTGTGAAGATGGCTACTTGAAATTTGCCGGTGCCGCCCTGACACACACCATCCGATCCCGTTCAACCGTTGTGGAGTTTTTGTCCATGAGTGACACCGCTGTCGAAACCCGCGCCTTCGAGGCCGAAGTGGCCCAGGTGATGCGCCTGGTGACCCATTCGCTGTACTCGCACAAGGAAATTTTCCTGCGCGAGCTGGTTTCCAACGCTTCCGATGCCTGCGACAAGCTGCGCTTCCAGTCCATCGAACAGCCGGAACTGCTGGCTGGCGACAGCGAGCTGCACATCGACATCCGCTGGGACGAGGCCGCGCGCACGCTGACCATCGCCGACAACGGCATCGGCATGAGCCGCGATGAAGTGGTCGCCAACATCGGCACCATCGCCAGCTCCGGCACGCGGCGTTTTCTCGAAGCCATGAGCCAGGATGCCAAGGCCAACGCCAACCTCATCGGCCAGTTCGGCGTAGGTTTCTACTCGGCCTTCGTGGTGGCCGACAAGGTGACGGTGCTGAGCCGCCATGCCGGTGCGGCGGCCGAAGAAGGCGTGTGCTGGGAGTCCGACGGCCAGGGCGAGTACGCGCTGTCGACGGTCACGCGCGAGACGCGCGGCACGGCCGTGGTGCTGCATCTGAAGGATGGCGAGGACGAATTCCTCAAGGGCTGGCAGCTGCGTTCGCTGGTGAGCAAGTATTCCGATCACGTGGCGTTTCCGATCCGCCTGCCGAAAGAAAAGGACGGCAAGCCGACCGATGAGTGGGAAACCGTCAACGACGCCACCGCGATGTGGCGCAAGCCCAAGAGCGAAATCACCGACGACGACTACAAGGCGTTCTACAAGTCGCTCGGCCACGATTTCAACGATCCGCTGGCGTGGGCGCACAACCGCGTCGAAGGCAGCCAGAGTTTCACCACGCTTCTGTATGTGCCGGCGCAGCCGCCGTTCGACCTGATGATGGGCGCGCGCGACGAGCGCCGTGGCCTCAAGCTGTACATCAAGCGCGTTTTCATCATGGATGCGGCCGAGGAGTTTTTGCCCAATTACCTGCGCTTCGTGCGCGGCGTGGTCGATGCCGATGATTTGCCGCTCAATGTCAGCCGCGAAATCCTGCAGCATGATCGCCAGGTCGAGCGCATCAAGGCCTCGTGCGTCAAGCGCATTCTCGACCTGATCGAAAAACTGGCGCGCGATGACGCCGACAAGTTCGCCACGTTCTGCCAGGCGTTTGGCAATGTGCTCAAGGAAGGCATCGTCGAGGATCCGTCCAACCGCGAGCGTATCGCCAAGCTGCTGCGCTTTGCCTCGACCCGGGGCGAGGGCGCGGCGCAGGACGTGTCGCTGGACGATTACATCGGCCGCATGCAGGTCGACCAGGACGCCATCTGGTATGTCACCGCCGACAGCCACCGGGCCGCCGCCGGCAGCCCGCAGCTGGAAGCGTTCAAGGCCAAAAACGTCGAAGTGCTGCTGATGAGCGACCGCATCGACGAATGGATGATGGGCTACCTGACCGAATACGCCGGCAAGAGCTTCCGCAACGTGGCCAAGGGCGAGCTGCCGCTGAACGAGGCCGACAAGCAGAAGCAGGAAGAGGCCAGCAAGGCCGCCGCGCCGCTGGTCGACAAGCTGAAGAAGCTGCTGGGCGACGCGGTGGCGGACGTGCGCGTGTCGGCGCGCCTGACCGATTCACCGGCCTGTCTGGCGTTGGCCGACCAGGACCTGGCACCGCATCTGGCGCGCCTGCTGCGCGAGGCCGGGCAGGAAGTGCCCGATTCCAAGCCGACGCTGGAAATCAATCCGCAGCACGCCCTGCTCAAGCGGTTGGCGGAGAGTGGCGACGAGGCCGTGCAGAAGGACATCGCGTGGATTCTGTTGGACGAGGCCAATCTGACGGCCGGCGCGCAGATCGCCGACCCGGCGGCCTTCGTGGCGCGCATCAACCGTATCGCGCTGCAAAACGCGTAGTTAAGTGGCGTCGACGTGATGGAGCTTGCTGGTGTAGGAGCCCGCCCGCGGGCGATGGGGCCTTGCTTCAAACCAGCCAACTGGCCATCGCGCGCAGGCGCGCTCCTACAAACCGATTCGGAATCCGGCGCAAGCTTTGTAGGAGCCCGCCCGCGGGCGATGGGGTCTTGCTTCAAACCGGCCACTGGCCATCGCGCGCAGGCGCGCTCCTGCAAACGATTCGGAATCCGGCGCAAGCTTTGTAGGAGCCCGCCCGCGGGCGACGGGGCCTTGCTTCAAACCGGCCACTGGCCATCGCGCGCAGGCGCGCTCCTACAAACGATTCGGAATCCGACGCAAGCTTTGTAGGGGCCCGCCCGCGGGCGAAAAGATCTTGCTCCGAATTGACATCAGGCCATCGCGCGCAGGCGCGCTCCTACAAACGATTCGGAATCCGGCGCAAGCTTTGTAGGAGCCCGCCCGCGGGCGATAGGGTCTTGCTTCAAACCAGCGGTTGCGGCATGCCGGGTGCATGTCTTGGCATGGCGGAAGGCCCGCGCCCTCGATCGGGTGCAGGCATCAAGATGGCCGGAATGGCTGAAAGCGCCGTCTCGCGACGCCTTGCCGCCCGCGCCTTGCGCGCGGGCCGGATCGTTTCGTCAGCGGAAACGGTAGGTGATGCGGCCCTTGGTCAGGTCGTACGGGGTCATTTCGATGCGCACCTTGTCGCCGGTCAGGATGCGGATGTAATGCTTGCGCATGCGCCCGGAAATGTGCGCGGTGATCACGTGGCCGTTTTCCAGCTCAACGCGAAACATGGTGTTGGGCAGGGTCTCCTGGACCGTGCCTTCCAACTCGATGACGTCATCTTTGGCCATGGGAGCCTGTCAGGTGTACTAAGGCGTGCCATTGTGACACGTTGCCGCGACGCGTTAAAGATTCGTCATTGCGCGGCCGGGAAATATTCATCCAGCTTGCGCTGGATTTCGGCTTCGACCGTCGGCTTGAGCGGGCTGAGCAGCAAGCCCAGCGTGGCGTTGATGTCGACCTGTCCGTCGCCCAGCGCGATCGCGCCGTCCACGCCGCTGCGGCTGAAATGCAGGGTATCGCCATCCCAGCGCGGAGTGACGCCGAACTTGCGTTGCAGGCTGTCGGCGATGTGCTCGATGACGGAGCGGGCCTGATCGGGCGAAAGCGTGTGCTGGCGGCTGATGGCGATGCGGCTCATGCGCGCATGGTGCCCAAAGGCGCGGGCGAAGGCAATGCGCGGCTGGCTTCTGCTATGTTGCCAGCCGTTGGAATGTCTTGTGGATGCCAGATGCGGATCGAATTTGCCTCGGGGGCGCGTGCAGCGGTGGACTGGGCCGGAGGCAGCTTGCTGCTCGGCAGTGCGGAAGGCTGCGACGTGCGACTTGATGGCCGCGGCGTGGCCGCGCGACATGCGCGCCTGAGTGCCGATCAACGCGGTCTGGTGCTGGATGTCGAGCGTGGCGCGGGACGGGTGTACGTCAACGCCAGGCCGGTGCGCGAACGCGCATTGCTGCGGCTGGGTGACGTGCTGGGTGTCGGTACCGAGCGTCTGCGGCTGGTGACGGACGAGCCGGCCCGGGACGACGGCGATGCGACGAATGACGAGGTTTGCGTGGCCGCGCTGCGCGCCGTGGCCGGCCCGCTGTCCGGCCGCGTCTGGCCATTGGCGGACCATTTGTGGCTGGATGCCACCGGCCCGGTGGCCGTGGCGCCGGCGGCCGGTTTGTCCCTGCGTCTGCAAGATGGACAAGTATGGCTGGATGCTTCTTCACTGGGTGATGCGGCGGCGGTGCGCGTCAATGGCGCGGTCGTGACGCAAGGGCGGCTGCATGGCGGCGATCAGCTGGCGGCGGGCGTGCATCGTTTCGTGCTGGATGCGGCCGCCTGCCTGCCGGCGCCTGATCTGGCACATGTCGACCCATCCGTGCCTGCGACAAATGCGCCGACGCGCAAGTCCGGCCGCGAGATGGGCTGGTTGATCGCCACCGCCGTGGTCGTGGCCTTGTTGCTGGTTTGGGGATTTTTGACGCACGGTTAGCCACCGCGCGGACACGTGCATATGGCGCAAGGCCATGAGGGCACGCCTTGCCAGGCACGGGCGGCACCGGATAATGGCCCATTCCCGTCCGTGATTTGAGGTGGCAAGGTGGCCAGAGTGTGGAATTTCAGCGCCGGCCCGGCGGCAATGCCCGAAGCGGTGTTGCGGCAGGCGCAGGCCGACTTGCTCGAATGGCAAGGCCACGGCGCGTCCATCATGGAGTTGTCGCATCGCGGCAAGCCTTTCATGGAGCTGGCCGCCAGGATCGACCAGGACATTCGCCAGCTGGCATCCATCTCCGACGATTACCAGATCCTGTTTTTGCAGGGCGGCGCCACGCAACACTTTGCGCAGATCCCGATGAACCTGGCCGCGCCCGGGCAGCACGCCGACTACATCGTCGCCGGCCACTGGGGCGACAAGGCCGTCAGCGAGGCCGCGCCGTATGTCGACGCGCGCGTGGTCGCCAGCAGTGCCGACAGCGGCTATCTCGACGTGCCGGCATTGCCCGCCAATCTGGGCGCGGGCGCGGCCTACGTGCATTACACGTCCAACGAAACCATCCACGGTGTCGAATGCCATGCCGTGCCGCAGGTCGCCGACGGCGTGCCGCTGGTGGTGGACATGTCGTCGGACATCTTCTCGCGTCCGCTGGACGTGTCGCGCTTTGGCCTCATCTACGCCGGCGCGCAGAAAAACCTCGGCCCGTCCGGCGTGGTGCTGATGATCATCCGCCGCGACCTGCTCAAGCGCCCGGGGCAGGACATCGCCAACATCCTGCGTTACGCCAGCCAGGCCGGACGCGACTCGATGCTCAACACGCCCAACACCTGGGGTTGGTACGTGGTCGGTTTGACCGTGCGCTGGATGCTGGAGCAGGGCGGCCTCGAAGCCATCGGCCAGCGCAACCGGGCCAAGGCCGACGCGCTGTACGAAGCCATCGACACGTCGGACGGCTATTACGCCTGCCCGGTGGCGCCGGCCGCGCGCTCGCGCATGAACGTGCGTTTCGGCGTGCACGACGCGGCACTGGACAAGGTGTTCGTCGAAGAAAGCGACAAGGCCGGCTTGATCGGCCTCAAGGGGCACCGCGCGCTCGGTGGCCTGCGCGCCTCGTTGTACAACGCCGTCACGCCCGAGGCCGTGGCCGCGTTGACGTCCTTCATGCGCGATTTCGCGCAACGCCACGGGTAAGCCCATGAGTACCGACAATCCTTCCCCGGAAAAAAAATTCTCGCTGAGCGAGGCACGCGAGCGCATCGACGCCATCGACCGCGACATCCAGTCGCTGATCGGCGAGCGCGCGCTGTGGGCGCAGCAGGTCGGCAAGGCCAAGGGCAAGCTGGCCGAGGCGGTCAACTATTACCGTCCCGAGCGCGAGGCGCAGGTGCTGCGACGCGTGGTCGACCGCAACGACACGCCGCTGTCGGACACCGAAATGGTGCGCCTGTTCCGCGAAATCATGTCGGCCTGCCTGGCCCAGCAGGAGCCGCTCAAGGTCGGTTATCTGGGACCTGAAGGCACGTTTTCCGAACAAGCCGTGTTCAAGCACTTCGGACATTCCGCCAAGGGCTTCCCGCTGGCCAGCATCGCCGAGGTGTTCGACGAGGTGGCCGAGGGCCGCGCGGATTTCGGAGTGGTGCCGGTCGAGAATTCGGGGCAGGGCACGATCCAGTCGACGCTGGATCTGTTCCTCGGTTCGCCGCTGAAGATTTGCGGCGAGGTCGAGTTGCACGTGCATCAATTCCTGTTGTCGCGCGGCGGCCACCCCGAGGACATCGAGCGCGTGTATTCGCATGCGCAGTCGCTGGCGCAGTGCCGCGGCTGGCTGCGCCAGAACCTGCCGGGCGTGGAGCTGGAAGCGGTGTCGAGCAATGCCGAGGCCGCGCGCCGCGCGCGCAAGGCCGACGACGCGGCGGCGATCGCGGGCGAGAGCGCGGCGCACGTGTACGGATTGAAGATCGTCGCGGGCCCGATCGAGGATCGCACCGACAACACCACGCGCTTCCTGGTGATCGGACGCGCGCTGTTCCCGCCATCCGGCAACGACCGCACCTCGCTGCTGGTGTTCGTGCGCGACCAGCCGGGCGCGCTGTACCGCGTGCTGGAACCGCTGGCGCGGCACGGCATCAGCATGAACCGGATCGAATCGCGGCCTTCGCACACCGGCAAGTGGCAGTATGCGTTCTTCATCGACGTCACCGGTCACGTGGCGGAATCGCCGCTCAAGGATGCGCTGGCTGAACTGGGGGATTTCGCATCCCAGGTGTCGGTGTTGGGCTCGTATCCTGTGGCGGTGGTGTAACGCCGCGCTTCGCGCGGTTCCAACCCGTCGCGAATGAGGTGCGCCATGTCGAAGAATCTGCTGCTGTTGGCATTGCTCGGAGGC
>DASVGR010000058.1:0-49898 GCA_036379395.1 Rhodanobacteraceae bacterium
CATCCTGCCTTTCATCCAGGATTTCCTGCTGGCCAGCGAATTCCGCGCACGCTTCCTCAACAAGGGCGTGATGCGGCCGTTCCTTGCCAACGTGCCGGTGCGTCTGATCGAGCACGGGCAACTTGGGGTGTTCGGCGCAGCGGCGATGGAGATTGAAGCAGCTGCACGCATTGATTGAATCCCTGCCCTCTGTCGTCATTCCGGCGCCGCCGCCGCCCCATCACGGCGGAAACCCGGATCCATGTTGCCCTGCGCGAAAAACCCAGATGGATTCCGGGTTCGACCTGCGATGAAGCCGCAGGTCGCCCCGGAATGACGGCGGTAGTTCAAGACCCGCTCCAACTAAACACTGGCGGGTGCTGGCTGCCCAAACGACGGCGGGCGATCCTCCAAAGCGGTGCCGAATTGCTTGTTCGGCGCGTCGCCCATTTCGAACACCAGCGTGCCGCCCTTGGCGAGTTCGGCGTGCGCAATCCAGCTTTTAGTCCACGGCTTGCCGTTCCATGTCACCGACTGGATGTACGGCTTTCCCTTGCCGTTGCCGCGCGCTTCGACGGTGAGTTTCCGGCCGCCGCCGACGTCGATTTCCGCGTGGTCGACCAGCGGACTGCCGAACACCCAGTTCGCACTCACCGGATCGACCGCGTACAGACCCAGCGCGCCCAGCACGTACCACGCGCTCATCTGTCCGCAGTCTTCGTTGCCGGCAAGACCATCCGGCGCGGCGCGGTACATGGTTTCCAGCAACATCCGCACGCGCGCCTGCGTTTTCCAGTGCGCGCCGGTGTACGCGTACAGGTACGCGATGTGATGGCTCGGCTCGTTGCCGTGCGCGTACTGACCGACCATTCCCGCGATGTCGGGCGGCGCATTCGGCGGCAGCGTGGATGCGGTGGTGAACAGTTCATCCAGTTTGCGCTCGAACGCGGCGTTGCCGCCGAACATCTGCATGTACTCGTACAGGTCGTGCTGGTTGAGGAAGGTCGCGACCCAAGGATTCGATTCGGTGTAATCGCGCCATTGGTCCGAGTGGCCCATCTCGATCGGATCGAAGGGTTCCAGCCACTCGCCGGCGGCGCCGCGCGAGCGCATGAAGGTGAGCTTGCGATCGAACACGTTGCGGTAATTGCGCGAACGCTCGCGCAAGGCTTTCGCTTCGGCATGTTCGCCGACACCTTCGGCGAAATGCGCCATCGCCCAGTCGTCATACGCGTACTCGAGCGTCTTGCTGACGGCTTCGGACTCCGCATCGCTGGGCAGATAACCCAGCTTGCGGTACCAGCCCAAGCCCAGCCAGTCGGAACTCAGCGCGCGATCGCGGTACACCGGCCACGCCGCCGCGTAATCGATGCCGGTGAAACCCTTGGCCTGAGCCTCGGCGATCACCCCGACGGAGTGATAGCCGATCATGGTGCCGGTCTCGACGCCCTGCAGCGGCCAGACCGTCGGCCCGTGCGGGCTTTCGTTGGCCTGGCGTACCAGCCCCTGCACCAGGTCGGGCACCTTGTCCGGCTGGAACAGCGTGTACAGCGGATGCAGCGCGCGATAGGTGTCCCACAGCGAATAGGTGCTGTAGTTGTGCTGGCCCGTGGGCAAATGGTGCACGCGCAAATCCATGCCGCGGTAACGGCCGTCGACGTCGCTGAACAACGTCGGCGCCAGCATGGTGTGGTACAGGCCGCTGTAGAACGTGCGCAGCACCTCGTCGGAGCTGCTGTCGGCCTTGATGCGCGCAAGCTCGCTTTCCCATTGCGCGGCAGCCGCCTCGCGCACGTGCTCGAAATCCCAGTGCGGAATTTCCGTCAGCAGGTTGCGCAGCGCGCCTTCGGCATCCACCGCCGAAATGCCGACCTTGACCAGCAGCGGCGACTTGTTTGCATCGGCAAAATGCAGGGCCGCCTTGAGGTAGCTGCCATCGACGTGCGTGGCGCCGTTGGCCTGCGCCTTGTCGTCGCTGTAGAACGTGGCGCGCGTGAACGGCCGCGACAGCTTCATGGCGAAGTAGAAATAGCGGCCGTTGGCCCATTCGTGCACGCGCCGGCGACCGACCAGCGTGTCGTGGCCGACCACGCGCAGCTCGGCATCGCTGACTTCGCAATGACCCTCCGGGCCATTCTGGATACCGTGCGCCAGATCAACGATCAAATGGCCGTCGCCACCCTTGGCAAACGTGTAGCGGTGCAGGCCGGCGCGCGCCGTGGCGGTCAGTTCGGCAAGGATGTCGTGGTCGGTCAGGCGCACGCTGTAATAGCCCGGCACGGCTTTTTCGGATGCCTTGTCGTAACGCGAGCGATAGCCCGAGCCTGGATGCGCGACGGGGTTGGCCGGCAGGCGATCGCCCTTGGCCGCGTCAAAGCGCGAGTAATACAGCATGTCGGGCAGACCGCGCGAGCCTGCATCGACCAGCACCTCGCCCTGCGCCGGCATCACCAGCACGTCGAGCATGTCGCTGGCGCCGGTGCCGGACAGGTGCGTGTGCGAAAAGCCCATGATGGAGCCGTCGCCTTCGTGATAGCCCGAGCAGGCATCCCAGCCGTAGTTGTTGGTGTCCGGCGACAGCTGCACCATGCCCCACGGCACGGTCGCGCCGGGATACGTGTGGCCATGGCCGCCGGTGCCGACAAACACGTCGACGTAGCGCGACACGCCCTCGCCCGCGGGCGTCGCCTGGCCTTCGACCATGCCGCCACGCGCTTTGGCCAGCGCGGCTTGCGGCGCCACGCTGCCCACCAGGGCGGCCGTGATCGCGCCTTGCAAAAATCGTCTACGTGTCACCATGTCGAATACTCCGGTGCAATGAAAGTCGTGTCGCGCATCAGGCCCTGGCCAGCAGTTGCGGCTGGCGGCCGGCCACGTCGATGACCAGTTCGCCGAACAGGCTGTTGGCCCAGGCGAACCATGCGCGCGTGAAGTGGGCGGGATCGTCCTGATTGAAGGCTTCGTGCATGAAGCCGGTGCCGGCGTCCGTGGTCTTCAGCCAGGTGAGGCACTGGCCGATGGTGTCGACGCGAGCGCTGGTGAGCGCGCGCACCATGATCGACATCGGCCAGATCATGCCCATGCCCTCGTGCGGGCCGCCAATGCCCGCAGCCGCCGTGCCGTGGAAAAAATACGGATTGCGCGCCCCCCACGCACGTTCGCGCGTGCGCCGGTAGAGGGCGTCGTCGCGCTTGACGCAACCCAGATACGGCAAGCCCAGCAGACTGGGCACGTTGGCGTCGTCCATGAACAGCTGGTTGCCGTAGCCATCCACTTCGTAGGCCCAGAAGGTCTGGCCGTCGGCATCTTTCATCACGGCGTATTGCGTGAGCGCCTGATGGATTTCATTGGCCAGCGCCTCGCATTCGGCGGCAAACGTGGCGTCGTGGAACAGCGCGCGATGCATCGCCGCCAGCTGCCGCAGCGACACCACGGCAAACCAGTTGCCGGGCACGGACAACGGATATTTGCAGGCGTCATCGGACGGGCGGAACATCGAAAACACCAGCCCGACCGGCTTGCCCGGCCAGCCGTAGCCGCCCATCGCCAGCGTGTCGGTGGACGACGCCGCGGCGCGCTGGAAATGGTACGGGCCGGGTCCATGCTTGCGCTGCTGCGCGCGCAACGTGGCCACGACGAGTTGCGTGGCGCGGCGCCAATCGTCATCGAACGGCACGCGGTCGCCGGTGGCCTGCCAGTAGCCGTGCGCAAGGCGGATCGTCCAGCACGGCGAATCGATTTCCCACTTGCGCTCGGCCACGCCCGGATGCATGTCGGTGGCGTCATGCAACGCCCACGACAAGGTGGTCTTGGCGTGCGGATCGGCCATGAACGCGTTGGCGTAAGGGTCGATCAGAAGACAGCGTGCCTGGCGATGGATCAGGCCGCGATACAGCCGGGTGAGCGCCTTGTCGTGGCGCGCCAGCGGCAAGTACGGCCACACCTGCGCGGACGAGTCGCGCAGCCACATGGCGTCAATGTCACCGGTGACGATGAATGTGTCCGGTTTGCCATCGACCGTGCCCGTGTGGACGGTGGTGTCGAGTGTGTTCGGGTAGCAGTTCTCGAACATCCAGGCCAGTTTCGGATCACCGATTTTGGCTTTGACGCGCGCCAGCTCGCGCTCCACCGCGGGACTGACGAACTTGCGCTTGGCGACCGGCGGGCGATGGCTGACAAAGCCCGTGGCGGACGTTGCCGGTACAGCCGCTTCGCGAGCCATCGCCACGGCCGGCAAGGCCGTACTCGCGGCCGCCACGCCCATCCATTTCAGGAATTCGCGCCGGTTGGTCATCACGCAGCCACCCCGGCCCGTCCCGCGAAACGGCTGGACGGACAGCCGCCCATGCGCCAGCGAGGTATCGATACATCAGGCATTCGGCAAGAGCGATGTTTCACGGCGGGACTCCTCATGGCCGGGCGGTTTGCACAGACACGACGGCATCCGGTCTGGCAACAAATTGAATCGATATAAATCCAGCTTGCAAAAAAACCGGCGGAATGTCCATCGTCCGAGTGATCCAGCACGCATCACGACCATGCCAAACGGGCATGATGCGCGCCGGACAACCGCTTATTGAACGGCCAGCTCGTCGCAGAAAATCCAGGGATCAAGCCCGCGCACCGGCTGGCCGTAATGCGCCGCCACCACGCGCACGTAACGCGTGGTGACCGGCTTGGCGGGCTTCAATGGCAAGGTGCGCACCCGCGTGCTGGACGCCTGCGAATCCCGCGGCAAGTTGATCGTGTCGACCGTGCGCCACGTCTTGCCGTCATTGGACACTTCCAGCCGCACGCTCTTGGGCAGAAAAATCCACGAACCCTGCTCCTGCAGAAAACCGGCCTTGACGACATGCACCGGGGTCGGCTGTTGCAGATCGATGGTGGCGTCCATGTCGGCGCCCTGCCAGCCCGACCAGTTGCCGTCGTGGAAGTTGGTGCTGCCGAGAATGCCGTTGACCAGCTGCAGCGCGCCGCCGTCGTACTCGCCACTGGGCGGCGCGGCGTAATGCACCGGTTTGCCCAAGGCCAGATTGGGCACCAGCTGGAACGTTTCGCTGGCCTGGTATTGCACGTCGCCGCGGAACGGCGCCACGGTGACGGTGGCCGGCTGGTACAAATCCAGCACGTCGCCAAAGGACGGCGAGTGCACCGTCGGCTGGCTGCCATCGAGCGTGTAGTGCAGGCGCAGGTCGGCAAAGCCGCGCGCGGCCCGGATGCGCCAGCGGTGATAACCGGGATTGAAGCCCAGGCGGTAATCGACAATGTCCTTGGCTTCGGGGCCGTAGGCCACGTGCCGCGCGGCCAGCCACGCTTCCTGCGCGCGCACGCGGCGCAGGAAATCCTTCCAGTCGTGCGCCGCCGGATTCCACAAATGCTCGACCACCGCCAGCACGCGCGGGTACAGCCGCGCGTCTGCATTGAGCGCGGTGGCGCGTTCGCTCCACAACGGCGCTTCGCCGCCCAGCACCAGCTTGGCGTGCGACTGGTACAGCGGCGTGTCGAACGGATTGTCGCGATACACGTCCTGCAAGGTGCGCCCGTCGATCGGCGCGTCCATGTAGAACGGGCCGGCCAGGATGATGCGGTTGCCGTTGGCGAACGCCTGCTTGGCGCCGGTTTCGCCGCGCCACACTTCGACGATGGCGTCCGGGCTCACGCCGCCTTCCAGGATCTCGTCCCAGCCGATCATGGTCTTGCCCTTGCCGGCCAGGAACTGCTGCATTTGCGCCACGAAGTAGCTGTGCAGCCCGGTTTCGCCGTGAATGTCCTTGAGCTGCCCCAGTTTTTTGCACGGCGCGCAATCGGCCCACACGCCTTGCGGCACTTCGTCGCCGCCGATGTGCACATACGGCGACGGGAACAGTGTCATCACCTCGTCCAGCACGTTGTCCAGAAAAGCGAACGTGTGCGCGTCGATGCAATCGACGTTGTGCAGCACGCCATAGGCCGTCGGCACCTTGATGGGCTTGTGGCTGCATGACAAATCAGGATAAGCCGCGATGGCCGCGCTGGAATGCCCCGGCATTTCGATCTCGGGCACCACCATCACGTTGCGCGCCTTGGCCCAGGCCACCACGTCGCGGATCTGTTGCTGTGTGTAATAGCCGCCGTAGCGCTTGCCGTCCGGTTCGGTGCGCCAGGCGCCCACACCGGTCAGCTTGGGGTATTTCTTGATCTGGATGCGCCAACCCTGGTCGTCGGTGAGGTGCCAGTGGAACACGTCGAACTTGTAATAGCTCATCAACGCGATCTGCTTCTTGATGAAGCCGACCGGGTAAAAATGCCGCGCGGTGTCGAGCATGATGCCGCGCCACGCGTAATGCGGCGCGTCCGCGATGCGCACGGCCGGCACGCGCACGCTGGTCGCCTGTTTGAGCGGCAACAACTGGCGCAGCGTCTGCACGCCCCAGAACAGGCCGCGATTGTCGGCCGCCGCAATGACGATGCCGGTCGGTGTGACATCAAGCCGGTACGCTTCCTTGCCGTTGATGGCGGCATTGATGCGCAACGTGATGGCCGCCCTGGCCGGCGCCTTGACGACGTGCAGGTCGATGCCGGTTTGCGCGGCGACGGACCGGCGCAGGAAACCGGCGATCCACTGCGCGCGCGCATCGGCCGGCGCGGCAATGCGCAGGTCGTTGCGCAGCACGAAGGAGCCCTGCCCGGCCGTCACATGCTGCGGTTTTGGCACGATGGCAAACGACGTGGCACTGGCCGCGGCCGTCGCCAGCAACAAGCCGACACCGAGCAGCAATGAAAACCCTTTCAAGCGCATCAAGCATTCCCCTGTTTGGGTGAAAGACGATAAAACCGCGTGGCGTTGCCGCCGAAAACAGCCGCCCAATCCTCATCGCCAAGATGCGTCAGCGATTCGGCCAACTGGAACCAATGGATGTAATCGGAGGCCATGTCCACGACTGGCCAGTCGCTGCCCCACAGCAACCGGTGCGGGCCAAATGTGGCCAGCAGATGATCCACGAACGGCGCCAGATCCCGCGCGTGCCAGTTTGCACCGGCTTCGGTCACCAGCCCGGACAACTTGCAGTGCGTGTTCGGCAGCGCGGCCAATGCCGCCATGTCGCCGCGCCACGGCTCCAGCCGGCCGTGCGCGATGTCGGGCTTGCCGGCGTGATCGATCATGATCGGCAAGTCGGGATGACGTTCGGCAAAAACCTTCAACACCTTGAGATGGCGCGGCCGCACCAGCGCGTCAAAACACAATCCGTGCGCCTGCATGGCATCGATGGCGCGTTCCAGTGCCGGTTGCAGGATCCAGTCATCTTCCGGCAAGTCCTGCAGCATGGGACGCAATCCTTTCAGCGCCGATCGCGCGGCCAGATGAGCGATGCGCGCGGGCGCGTTGTCGGCCAGCAAGTCGACCCACCCCACCACGCCGGCCACGCAGGCATGCGCATCGGCCAGATCCAGCAGCCAATCAGTGTCGCGATCGTCGGTTTGCGACTGCACGGCCACCACGCCCGACACCCCGGACGCCGCCACATTGCGCTGCCAATCGTCCGGCACCCGATCGCCGTGGATGGCCGTCAAGTCGGGCGTGGGCCACGTGCAGCCGTGCCGGCCAAGCTGCCAGAAATGGGCGTGCGCGTCGATCAGCATGAAACGGTAGGCCCTCCGCGCACGCGGCCAAGCGCGCCGCATGCGTTGTTCAAATCAATGCCGGCGGGAAAAACAACCCCGGCCCGTTGGACGGTGCCGGGGCAAGTTTCGACGCCGGGTCGTATCAGTCGATCTTGTAGTTCACGCTCAGGAACACCTGACGGCCGGTGTAGTCCTGGCCCTGCTCGCCGTTGACGAACTCGAAGCCGCCGGCATACGGCGAAATCGCGCCGATGCGGTCGAACAGGTTGTGCACCGTGAGCGTCGCCTTGAACTTCTTGGTGAACTGGTAGCCGATGTTCGTGCTCCAGATGATCCACGGCTTGATGTGCGCCAGATACGGCACGCACGAGGCATCGCCGGCGGACGGGCTGATGCCGTTGGGCAACGTCTGGCAGCCGGCGTAGTTGTTGTCGCGCACCGAACCCCAGCGCAGGCCGTACAGCGTGACATTCCATGGTCCCCTGTGCCATGCCAGCGAGCCGGTGATGCGGCTGGCCACGTGCTGGTAGCGCGTGTTGATCAGCGGATCGGTCGCCAGCGTGCGGCTCTTCCAGCTCAGGTTGTTGGTGTAGTTCAACTGGAAGCGGAAGGCGCCCGCGCTGGCCGTGCGCAAGGTGTAGTTGATGGCGCCGTCGACGCCGCTCACTTGCTGGTAGGACTCGTTGATCGGGCCGGTGTGCACCGCTGTGATCTGGCCGTTGGCGTCACGCGTGACGTTGGCGATGGCTTCCTGGCAGTAGGCCGAACCGACCACATGATCGGTGTACGGCGCACCGGATGGCGTCAGGCCGGTCAAGCAGCCGGCCTCGTCGTTCAACGTCTGGTCCAGGCCAATCCACACGATCTCGTTGTTGATCTGCAGGTTCCAGTAATCGGCCTGGAACGACAGCCCCTGCACCTGCGGAATGTCGACCACGAAGCCGGCCGTCCACGACTTGCCGGTCATCGGCGTCAGGTCGGGATCGCCACCGGACAGGTTGTTGAAATACTCGCTGGTCGGATGCTGGTAGTCGCTGCACGCCGTGTTGTGCGTCTTGATGCAGTTGAGCGGATCGGCGTAATCGCCGACCGTGGCCGACGAACCGGTCAGGTAGATCGAGTTGAGCGACGGCGCCTCGAAGTTGGTGCCGTAGGTGCCGCGCAACAGCAACCAGCTCAACGGACGCCATTCCAGACCGGTCTTCCAGGTGCGGGCAATGTCGGCCTTGCTGATGTCGTTGTACTTGTCCACGCGCCCGGCGATGTCCCACGTCAGCGTCTTGACAATGGGCACGCTGAACTCGCTGGCGACGGCATAGTGGCGCCGCGTACCGTGGCCCTGGTTGAAGTCGCCGAACGGGTCCTCGAAGTCGGAACTGCTGGTGCGCGGATCCGGCCGCAGGCTGTACAGCTGCCAATCGCCTTCGACCACGGCGCCCCAGCCGACCGGCTGGTCGGTCCACGGGATGGTGAACAAGTCACCGTTGATGTTGAACGCCACCGTCTTCAGCTCCGACACGGCATTGTTCTGGCCGTACGCGCCGAACGTGTTGTATTGATCCGTCGTGATGGGATTCCACAGCGCCTTCTGGTTCAACGTGTAGACCGGATAGGTCACGCCATTGACCGTCTTGGTGCCTTGCTGCTGGCCGAGGAAAAAGTTCTGCATGGCCGGTATGTTGTAGGCCGTGTAGTTTTCGTGGACGAGGTATTTCTGGTCGTCCAGGCGCAGGTTCCAGTCGAACTGGTCGTCCATGAAGCCACCTTTCAGGCCGGCGCGCAGATCCCAGTATTTTTCGTTGTCGTAGGTTTCGGCCATCGAGCCGATTTCGGCCTGCGTCAGCTGGCGCGAGAAATGTGTGATGACCTGGTCGCTGCCGGCGTCATAGAACGGCGTGCCAAATCCGTAGCCCGGCAGCTGTGTCTGCGACCAGCCATGCGTGATGTACACCGCCGCCGACGCGTAAGCGGTGAGGTTCGGCGTGAAATCGTACTGGCCGTAGGCAAAACCGTTGTTGGAACGAAAGCCCGGTTCCAGCACCCAGTTGCGGAACACGGCCGGCTGCGCGCAGTACTGGCCCTTGTGCGTGATCGGACCGGTGACCTTGTCGCCGCTGGTGCCGATGGTCGTGGACTCGGCCAGGCGGAAATTCTTGAACGCACCGCAGGAACCCGCCGGCGGGGCGATGTAGTTGCCGTTGGCGCCGGTCAGCGAAATGCCGGTGGCACCGGCGGCGTCGTACTGGTAGCCGAACAGGCGGTCGCTGGCATTCCATTCCTGGTAGCCGGCATCGTCCACACCGTCATAATCGGGGCGGTCACTGCCATACAGCGCGGCACGGTTGGAATGTTCGAGGTTGTAGACGAAGCTCCAATTGCTGCCGGAATGGCCGCCAAACAAGTTGATGTCGCCATACTTCTGGCCACCGCGCGTGTCGTGGCCCACCTTCACGTTCACCTCGTCGCCCTGATAGTGCTTTTTCAGGATGATGTTGATGACGCCGGCCATGGCGCGCGAGCCGTACATGGCCGAGGCACCGGTCGCCAGCACCTGCACCTGGTCGACCATGCCGATCGGAATGTTGTTGGCGTTCTGGATGGCAAAATGCCCGAACGAAGCGTTTTCGGCCTGCGGATACGGCACCACGCGCTGGCCGTCCACCATCAGCAACGTGAACTGCGGGCCCAGGTTGCGCAAATTGATCGTGCGCGCGTTGACGGCCGTGTTGCCCCACGTCGACGGACGGTTGTAGAAGTCCGAATTGCCCGAGGTCTGCGGCAGCGACTGCAGAAACTGGAACACCGTGGTGTAGCCCTGCGCCTGGATCTGCGCGCCGGTGATGACCTGCACCGGCGCGGCGCCTTCGATCTGCACGCGCGGAATCAACGAGCCCAGCACCTTGACGCTTTGCAGTTGCACGGCCTTTTTGGTCGTCTTGGCCGGAGGCGTCTGGTCGGACTGTGTCGAAGCAGCGTTGTCGGTGGTGGTCTGCACCGCCGGTGCCGTTCCCGCGGCGGAATCGACGGCCGGTTGCGCCATCACGGCCAGCGGCAACGCCAGCGCCGCGGACAATGCCAATGCCAAAGTGTTACAGCGAAGTGTCGTACGTTGCATGATGTCCTCCCAGAATTTGGCTCGATTCAAATGAATGTGCCAAATGGTTTGTCTGTAAGCCCCGATTGCGTTGATGAAACCCGCGTGAAGCGGATGTTAACCCCGGCGTGGCCGCGCAAAACAACTCCTCGCTGAATACCACACCCGATCAACTCCTTGATTTGCCAACCCTGGCCGACCATGCCAGTTGACGGGCCATCTGCCGTCAACGTGCGCATCGTCCTGTCCCTTCAATCGTTGTCGGCGTCCTGCCAACCCAAACTGTCCGGCGAACCGTCCGGATGCACGAACCAGTGCACGGACGACTTGCCGTCAAGGCAACCCAGGCCGTGCGTCATCTGCACGACCTTGCTGTTGCGCGCCTGCACGCTTGCCTGATAGCAATCGCCCAGCGAGTTCCAGAACACGACGTTCTGCAGGCTGGTCTGTCCCGTGTGGCGCAGCGATTGCCGGCGACTCGGGTCGAGCAGCATGTGGTCGGCGCCGACATGCGTGGTGCGCACGTGCGCCTGATACGTCGGCACGCCGGCCCTGCCGGCGCGCAGGTCGCGGCCGAAACGCTGGTGCAGCGTGACCGTCAATTGATGCAGCGAAGCGTTATTGCTGGCCGGACGCGCGGCAGTGAAATCCAGCCGGTAGTCGACATTGCGCGTCACCTGCTGTGCGGCGATGCCTCCGCCCCGGCGCATCGCGATGCTGTGCATGCGCGCGTGCTGTTGCGTCAGGTGCCGGCGATCGCCGTTGGCGCGGGTCAAAAATTGCTGTTCGTTGTGAAAGCCGAGCGTGTCGTCCACGCGCGTGGTCACGCGGCCCTTCGGCGTGTCGATATAGCCTTCGATGACATAGTTTTCACGGCTTTGCGTGGTCACGTCACCGCCGGAGCGCGCGCCCTTGATGTCGCCCAGCGTGCTGGTGATGCGCGGCTTGATGGCCCGGTTCTTGAGCGTGTTCACCGTCACCGCGCCGCCGGTGTGCGCGCTGTCCGCCGCTTGATAAACCAGCAGCGCCGCGGCCACGGCGAAATAGTCGTGGGCATCGAGCACGCGCACCGCCACGGCATGCGGCTTGCCGTCACTCAGCACGCCGGCAAACGGCGTCAGGTTGACGCGGTACGGGATGAAATCGAGCGTCTCGTTGGCCGGCGTCGGACGCCACAGGTACGGGTCGATGCCGCCGGTGAAAATCCACGGCGCGATCGGCGCCAGGCCGGCCGGCGTGCCGTCGATGGCCACCTCGGCCTCGCGGAAACTGCCCCCCGGACACATCCAGAAACGCTGCTCGACGGCGTGCGCATCCGGCTTGCCCGGCTTGTGCATAAAGCGCTGTTCGAGGCAGGTGTAGTACTCCTCGTCCGTGGATTGCGCCTGGGCGAACACATCCATGTACACGCGTGCCGTGTTGCGCGGAAAACGCAACGTGCGCGACAGCCATTGATCACCCGTCTTGAGCTGCGCCGGCAAGGCGTCACCGCCATTGAGCGCATACACGCGGCTGGGCACCTTCGGCGCCGGATAACGGGCGTTGGCGGGATAAAACAGCAGCCTGGCGCTGGCGTGGATGATGCTCAAACGCACGCCGCTCAGCCAGTTGTTGATGATCACGCGACCGCTGCCCGCATGCCGCAGCACGCTGGCGTAATCGGTCAGGTCACGCTGCACGCGCCAGTGCGGCGCCACCTTTGGCGACGGCTCCTGCGTGGTACCGAAATACAGGTTCACGCCATCCAGCCAGATCGACGCGGTACGGTCGAACTGGATGCCGCGGTCGACCGAAAAATCAGCCTCCAGCACCACCTTGGCCCACGGACCGCGGCAACCGGCCGGCGGCGCGTAATGAAACGCATGCGGCACGGCATCCATGCGCGTGTTGTTGCCTTTGCTGCCGAAATCCTCGCGCGGGATCAACGTCACGATGCAGGGCTTGACGCCCGGACGTGGCACGTCGGGCCGCGCCGTGGCGACATTGCCCGCGTCAACCTGCGCCGCTCCGGTCCCGGCCCATGCCGCGCACGAAGCCAGCAATGCCAGCCCCAGCAACAGGCTCCGGCGCAACATGGATTCGGGTTGGCGATGGCTCATCAGACTTTTCATGCCCGGCATCTGCAGCTGGACGCGCCCGGCCAGGCCGGCACGTCATGAAAAAAATGACCAGTGACCCAAGAGCTCTCAATGCCCACGTTCCATGGAAACCGCAAGAGCCTTTGACAGGTCACTGGCCAGGGGGAGATCCAGTGCCTTGTCATCCATCGCATCACCCGCGGACCGCGGCGACACGCTGGACAACAAATTTAGAACGGTTTAAAAATCCCTCAAAAAAATCGGCGCAACTTGATCAAACCGGATTGCCGACCAACTTTCACGGGTTGCAGCATGCCGTCGTCTTGCCATGAATTCATACTTGAAAACAAGGTTCGCAAGCAAAACCCACGACGGAGAAGTTACCCCACTCCCAAGTCGAATACAAGGACTTATCCAACCGACTGATTCATGGCCACTTTGCCACCGCATGACGGCACCGCCATCACACCACGGCCGACACGTGCACGGTCCACGCCAGCTTCCCCGCCAGACGCGCGCGCAACGCGGACGGCAGTTCGACGGTCGTGGTGTCGCCCTGCGTCGACCATGCCAACGACGCCCCATCGCCCAGCACGGCAACGCGTGCGCCGGATGCCGGCTTGAGGTGCAACGTCGCCCGCGCCGGCGGCTGCTCGCCTTCGTCGGCCAGATAAATGGCATTGACGCCGCCCTTCTTGCCGCGCGTGTAATGCCACTTGCCATCCTGATACGGCGCCACCGGCCGCGTGCCATGGATGGCGCTGCCGTTGACGTCCATCCACTGGCCGATCACACGCAACCGCTCCAGCGCCACGGCCGGCAGTTGCCCTTCGCCATCCGGGCCGATGCCCAGCAGCAGATTGCCGCCACGCGCCACGATGCCGACCAGCGTGTGCACCAGCTCGCGCGGCGACTTGTACTTGTCGTCGGGCTTGTACGACCACGACGTGCCCATGGTCATGCACGTTTCCCACGGATACGGCAACAAGTGGTCAGGCACGGTCTGCTCGGGCGTGCGGTAGTTTTCGTACGGACCGCCATCGGCCCGATTGACGAGGATGAGGCCGGGCTGGTTGCGCCGCGCGATGGCGGCCAGCTTGTCCATGTCGATGTCTTGCGCCCACGGCACCGCCATGCCGTAGGCCTTGGCGTCGGGATGCGGCGAGGCATTGACCCAGCCGGCATCCAGCCACATCAGGTCCACGCGTCCGTATTGCGAGGTGATTTCATCAATCTGCCGATGCGTGAAAGTGACGAACTTTTGCCACGTTTCGGGATGCTTGCGCACGTCGTAATTGTTGTTGCGCGTCGGCGTGGCCCACTTGGGCGACCAGTAATCGGGCGTGTGCCAGTCGGCCTTGGAGAAGTACGCGCCGATGCCCATGTCGCGCGCACGGAACGCGTCGAACACGGCTTTCGCGATGTTGGCCTTGGGGTTGGCGTGATACGGCACGTCCGGCGCAGTCATGCGGTAATCGGTGGTGGCCGTGTCGAACATGCAAAAGCCGTCGTGATGCTTGGTGGTGAACACCACGTAGCGCATGCCCGCGTCATGCGCGGCCCTGGCCCAGGCGTCGGGATCGAACTTGACCGGATTGAAGGTTTTCGGCAGCTGCTCGTAGCGCTGTTTCCACGCCACGTAGCCCATGCCGTCAGGCCGCTTGCACCACGGCTCGTCCTCGGAGCAGATCGACCACGACTCGACGATGCCGAGCTGGCTGTAAATGCCCCAATGCAGAATGATGCCGAACTTCCAGTCCTGCCATTGCGCCAGCTTGCGCCGCACTTGGGGATCGGTGACGGGCACGTAATCGCCATGCGGCGCATCGGGTTTGGCCGCCTGCCCGCCCTTGCCTGCCGCCACCGCCGGCACGGCGCCGACCCCCATGCCGCTCAACAAGGCCAGGGTTGATGCTTCCTGCAAAAAGCGTCTGCGCGTCACCATGAGAAGCCTCCGATCGGATTGTGCGAGGGATTACTGCGCCTGCGGCGCCCGCATGGTCGGCTCGCCGGGATCAAGCGGCTTGGGTCGGGCGGTGTCGCGATAAAGCTTGATCGGGCCATCGAGATCGAGCGCGATGGCCGTCACGTGCTGCGGATCAAGCACGGACTGCGGCAGCTTGATGTACAGCAGCGCCGGCGCGGTGCCGAGTGTGGCGCCGACGCGTTGCGTGTCGAGAATCATGCCGCTGCCGACCACGCGCGCGCGCACGATGCGGTTCATCAGCCCTTTCACCAAAATCGGCCCTTCGGGATTGCCGTCGACGAACAGGTACAGCGTCTTGCGGTCCTTCGACAGCGTGCTGGAGCCGGCGTAATAATTCTTCGGGATGCCGGCCACGGTGCCGTAAATGGCCTTGCCGTTGCGCGAAAGCCACTGGCCGATCTGGCGCAGCGTGGTCTGCTCGATCTGCGGAATGCTGCCGTCGGCGCGCGGGCCGATGTCGAGCAGCAAATTGCCGCCCATGCCGGCCGTGTCGGCCAGGATGCGGATCAGCTGGTCGGGCGTCTTGAAATGATGGTCGGTCGGCTGCCAGCCCCATGAGTTGTTCATGGTCAGGCACAGCTCCCAGTATTTGTACGGCGGGCGCGCGATCGGCACGCCCTGCTCCGGCGTGCCGTAATCGCCGTAGCCGGTGAGGCGCGAATTCATGATCGCGCCGGGGTTGTGCGCCAGGATCCACTGCCGCAACTGCTTGCTGTGCCATTGCGCGGCGGTGTGTTCCCAGCCGCCGTCGAACCAGTACAAATCCGGGTGATAGCGGTTTGTCAGGTCGTGCACCTGGTCCTGGTAGTAGGTCACAAAGCGCTGCCAGCGCGCCGGATCATCCTTGATGCGGTAGCGCGTCTGCGTATGCGTGTGCGCCGGGTAATCCTTGTACGACCAGTCGATCAGCGAAAAGTACAACCCCACTTTCAGGTGGTCCTTGCGCAGCGCCTTGACGAACGGGCCGACCAGGTCGCGCCCGGCCGGCGTGTCCTTGACCACGTTCAAGCCGTGTTTGGTCGGCCACAGCGCCACGCCGTCGTGATGCTTGGACGTCAGCACCGCGTAGCGCGCGCCGCTGGCCTTGATGAGATCGGCCCACGCCTGCGGATGGTAGTTGCTGGCGGTAAAACCCTTGAGTTGCTGCATGTAGATCGGGTACGGCACCCAGCCGTCGTAGAACGACCACGACTCGGTGATGCCGTCCACCGAATAGATGCCCCAATGGATGAAGACGCCGAACTTGGCATCGGCAAACCATTGCATGCGTTTGGCATAGGCCGAGGTCACCGCCGCCGAATAGGCCGGTGCCGACGATGCGGGCGCCGCCGTCGCGGCCATCGACGACACGAACAGGCCCATGCCGGCACACGCCAAACTCCAAACCGCCAGCCAACGCTTTTTCATGTCTGCCTCACACGCTCAATTCACGCGAAATGTTCGCCGCCGCCGCGCACAGGTGCTGCAGCGCCACCTTCTCGGCCACCTTGGCCGGATGACGCTCGACATACGGAATGGTCAGCGCACCCACCGCCACGCCCTGGCGCAGGATCGGCGCCGACAAATCGGTCACGCCGTCGACATCGCCACTGGCTTGCGTGGCATAGCCCTGGGCGCGGATGTCGTCAGCCAATTTCACGAACGCCTTGCGCGCATAACGCACCTTGGCCGCGTCCAGTGCCGCCAGCCAGTCGCCACGCACCTCGTCGTTCTGGAACGCGAACAGCACCGCACCCGACGTGGAATGCGCCAACGGCAGCTGATGCCCGACACGCACCATGAAGCTCAAATCGCTGGGCGACTCGACGCGCGCGATCACCACGATCTGCGCGCCCGACACCACCACCAGATGGCACGTCTGCATGACCTGGTGCGCCAGCACGTGCATGGCCGGCAAGGCCGCTTCGACCAGGGTCTTGACCGGTGGCCGCTCCATGCCCAGCAAGAACAGGCGGTTGGTGATCACGAAACCGCCGGTACTGTCGCGCGCGATGTAGCCGCGCTCTTCCAGCACCTGCAGCATGCGAAAAATCTCGCCCTTGGAGTGGCCGATCTCGGCCGCGACTTCCGTCATGGTGAGCGGTTCGGAGGTGTGCGCCAGCAACTCGAGAATGTCCAATCCCTTGTCGAGTGCCGGGGCGCGGTATTTGGATGGCATGTTCGGCATGCGTCGTACTCGCTTGAATGAGGGTGCCGCACAAGCTTGCTGCCGGCACGGGCAAACGCCAGGACTTCCGGCAACGACATGGCGGGCGTCGAAGCAGCGGCGGCTGGCTCGGCGTTCGTCCATTAACGAACTTTGATTTTATATTTACAACTCGTCAATGCGCAAACTAGTATTGACTCGACGCACCCGCCAGGCAAACGCCTCCAAGGAATGGCCAAACGGGTGAACACATGCCAGCCGGAGCAGGTCATGCCTCATGCCGACCGCGTGGCAACGCCGCGCGAATCATCCGCCGCCGCAACCGCCTTGCGCGTGCCTTTGCTGGCCTTCGCGCTGGTCGTCGGGTTGTTCTTTTTGTGGGCCGTGGCCAACAACCTCAACGACATCCTCATCAAGCAATTCAAGAACGCGTTCGCGCTGAGCGACCTGCAAGCCGGGCTGGTGCAAAGCGCGTTTTACATGGGCTACTTCGTGCTCGCCATCCCCGCCGGCCTGTGCATGCGCCGGTTCGGCTTCAAGAGCGGCATCCTGGTCGGCCTGGTGCTGTATGCCATTGGCGCGTTGTTGTTCTACCCGGCCGCGGCTATGCACAGTTACCCGGTGTTTCTGTGCGGCCTGTTCGTGATCGCCAGCGGCCTGTCGTTTCTGGAAACCTCGGCCAACCCGCTGGTCACGGTACTGGGCCCGCCCGAAGGCGCCGCCAGCCGGCTCACCTTCGCGCAATCGTTCAACGCGCTGGGCGCGATCATCGCCGTACTGGCCGGACGCAGCTTCATTTTCAACGGCGTCGAGCACACCCCGCAGCAATTGGCGGCGATGACACCGGCGGCACGCCACGCCTACTTCGCCAGCCAGTCGCTGGCCGTGCAGACGCCGTATCTGGTGATTGCCGCCGTGGTGCTCGGCTGGGCCATCGCGATGGCGCTGACGCGCTTGCCGGTACGCGGCGAACACATCGCCGATCGCGCCACCCGGCCCAGCCATGCGCATGTCAGCCGCCGGTTGTTGCGCGACCGGCATTATCTGTGGGCCGTGGCCGCACAGTTTTTCTACGTCGGCGCGCAGACCTGCGTGTGGAGCTACCTGATCTTCTATTGCCAGGGCACGCTGCCCGGCACGCCGGAAAAAACCGCCGCTGCCTATCTGCTGGCGTCACTGGTGCTGTTCGCGCTGGGACGTTTTTCCGGCGCGGCATTGATGAGATTTTTCGCGCCGCGCCGCGTATTGGCGGCCTTCGCCGCGGCCAGCGCCGTCCTGTGCGCGATCGCCGTCGCCCTGCCCGGCATGACCGGCCTGATCGCGCTGACAGGCGTGAGCTTTTTCATGTCGGTGATGTATCCGACCATTTTCGCGCTCGGCGTGGACGGCTTCGACGATGCCGAACGCAAGACCGGCGCTTCCTATCTGGTCATGGCCATCGTCGGCGGCGCGGCCTTGCCGCCACTGCTCGGCGCCGTGTCCGATGCCGTCAGCATCAACGTGGCCGAAGTGGTGCCGCTGTGCTGCTTCGTGGTGATCCTGGCCTTCGCCGCGCAACGCAACCGCCCCGCCAAGGCCTGACACCATGCACCTTTACTACGCGCTCGACCTCAAAAACGACCCCGACCTCATCGCCCGCTACGAGCATTGGCACAAGCCCGAAAACATCTGGCCGGAAGTCGTCGCCTCGATCCGCGCGGCCGGCATCCGCGATCTGCAAATCTTCCGCGCCGGCAACCGCTTGGTGATGATGCTGGACGTGCCCGAGGACTACTCGCCCGCCACCAAGGCCGCCGCCGACGCCGCCAACCCGCGCGTGCAAGCGTGGGAAACCATGATGTGGCAATTCCAGCAAGCCCTGCCATTCGCGCCCAAAGGCGCCAAGTGGGTGCCGATGCAACGAATGTTCGCGCTGCACGACGTGGCTTGAGACAAACTCAGGTTCGTCGCTCGAATCACATGAACGTTCAGGTGGTCCCTGATCCTCATTGCCGCAGATCCAGCTGCATATCCAGACACTGATCCGATCCATCCACGGTGGCGAAGCGCCCCACCAGCAAGGCGAGAACGCTGGATGGTTGCGACGGCTCGGGCAATACAGGTGATCTCCGGCGAAAGCCTGGCACCCGTCTTCCGATACGCGCACCAGCCGTCCTCCTGTCATACGGGTTTACGCACTTCTTCTAGCACGTAGACGAAGCCGAACAGTGTTTCTTCGAGCATTGCCACAGCACGGTTGAACGCCAACCCACCATCAACACGGAACTTACGTACAACAGTGTCGCTGTGCCGATAGTTTGTCATGGTCAGCATGCACAACAGACGACACCGGTTCATTGATCAGCAATTACCGAGACAGATGGCCAGCCAGTCCAGAATACGCATCGTTCGCAGCGGGCATCGATCTTACAAACGATCGGCATATTCGCGTCGCGATCGCATCAGAAAGCATAGCCGGCATTGTGGCTAAATTCGCCCAACGCCCCCATTCAAGGCTGGACATGCAGCTCCTCTGCGGAGCCAGGCAGCCTAAAAACCGAGTCATAATCTTTGGCCACAATTGCCTTGGACAGTTGATTTCAAGGTGTTGTAGGCTGGCTCAACTCGCAACCTCCGGGCAGCCTATGAAATCCGGGTTTCGCCACATCCGCGGTTTTCTGCAAGTTGCCGAGCTTGGCAGCTTCACCCAGGCTGCACAAAACCTGCACGTTTCCCAGCCGGCGCTGACAGTCCAGATACACCAGCTTGAAGAAGACTTGGGAGTGAGGTTGTTTGACCGCGACCGCCGCAAGGTCACGCTGACACCAGCAGGAAAACGCCTGCTGGCCCCCATGCAAAAGGTGCTCGACAACTTCGATGAGGCGTGCAAACTGGCGCATGAACTGGGAGATCTCAGCCGTGGCAGGCTGGCCATTGCCGCCCTGCCCTCGGTAGCCGCGAACTGGCTGCCACAACGCATCGCCAGGTTCCACGAGACTTATCCGAACATCGAGGTCAGGGTCATCGACGTGGTTTCCGATCAGGTGCAAACACTGGTGGCCGAAGCGTCGGTCGACTTGGGTGTCGGCGTGTGGCTCAGACGTGATTTGGCCATCCAGTTCAAAAAATTGTTCGAAGACCGGATGCATGTCTTCTTCCCGCCCGACCACGAACTGGCCTCCGTATCAAGCCCCAATCTCAAGGTGATATCCCGTTACCCGCACATCTCGATGGCCCGCACGACCAGTGTCCGGCAACTGCTAGATCACGCCTTGCAGGAAACCGATTTGAGTGTCGACGTCACCTGCGAGGTTGATCGTCTGTCTACCGCCATCAATATGGTACGCGCTGGTGTAGGCATTGCCGTGCTGCCTTTGTCGACACTGGATTCCATTTCCTGTGAGGGCTTGCTCCACCGCCCGATCGAGGGTCACTACCTGCAACGCGCCATCGGCGTGATGACTCCCAGGAAACGGCTGTTGTCACCGGCAGCCGAGGCCTTCAGCCTCGCGCTGCAGGATTCGGAAACCGCTGACTGACCCACTAGCTTGGTCCTATGGCTCGAGCTGATTGCTGAAATCATTCGGCACACGCTACACATCCAAGTCAAGCAATATGCTGCCCAGCGTTTTCCCATGCGCGTCCAATGCCAGCGACCGGGTTACGCCACCGTGCAACACACCAGTGATGACGAAATTCAGGCCCTGCACACCGGGCAGCTCGTAGCGGCGCACGGCAAAATTTTTCGGCAGGGCATGGCCGGCGAACAAGCGTTCCATGTAGCGCTCGACACACGCCGCAGTCAGGGCTTCACACAGCTTGGCATAATCCGCTGCCTTGTAGGCAATGACTGAAATGTTTGAGGTATCACCCTTGTCGCCGGTCCTGGTGTGGGCCAGATTCCACAATTTCATTTCGATTCCTCCATCTGTACCCGCACCTGCACGCATCGCCTTGGCAGCAACAACGAGGCCACTGCTACGACCTGATGGGTTGACTTGGTCGTGCCGCCGCCTCCCGCCGGTCCATTGGTGTACAGGGCCTCGACTTCGCGGCAGATCTGATCGGCATCCTCCTTTTCTCGACAACGCGCCGCCACACGCAGCCTCACTTCCGCGGGCTCCGTGGAGCTCTGGCCGAGTACATCCCCATACAGGGCATTCACGCCGATCAGGTCCACACGCAACTCTTCAAACGGCACGCCGGTGATCGACAGGCGCTCGCGCACCACCTCGCCAGCCAAGCGGGCACGCCGAAGCGCATTGGGCCCACCGTAGGAAATTTGTCCTTCACCGATGTAACCATCGAGATAGCCCACACTGACTTTCAGTTCCGCAGGTTTTTCGTAGCCAAGTGCTCCCTGTACAGCCACGCGGTCACTCCCGTCAGCCGTGAAATGCACCCCGGAAAAATCGGCCGTGACGTCTGGTGTCAGATACGCATGCGGATCATGGATTTCGTAGATAAGCTGCTCGGCACAGGTATGCCTGGTGACACACCCACCGGACCCCGGCACTTTGGTGATGATGACCTCGCCAGAAGGCGCAATCTCGGCAATCGGAAAGCCAAGCCGAGCCAGGTCGGGCACATCCTTGATGCCAGGATCGGCAAAATAGCCACCAGTGACCTGACCGGCGCATTCCAGCAGGTGGCCAGTCAACGTGGCGCGCCCCAAGGCTTCCCAGTCATCCCACGCCAGCCCGAATTCCAATACTTGCGGTGCCAGGAACAACGCCGGATCTGCAACCCGACCGGTCACGACGACGTCGGCGCCGTCGCGCAGGGCCTGTACGATGCCATCCGCACCCAGATAGGCATTGGCGGACACCATTCGTTCTCCCAGCTGCGCCGGGGTTACGCCGATGTCCAGCTGCATGCCGTCGTCACCACGCACCTGGTCGAACACATCGTCACCCAGCACGGCGGCAACCTTGAGCCCGCGGATGTTCAAGCTGGAAGCGACTCGACAGACCTCGTGCACCGCACCGAGCGTATTGGCGGCCCCCATGTTGGTGATGATGCGGAAACGCCGCTCACCCTGTTCGTCACGCAGATACGGCAATACCGCCTGCATGCGCCGGACAAGCAGCGGGTTGTAGCCGCGCTCCGGATGATGCAGTCGATCTAGCTGCGCCAGCGCAATGGTGCGCTCGGCCAGACATTCAAAAACCAGATAGTCAATATCACCGTATCGGGCCAGCTCCACGGCTGGCTCGATACGATCACCCGAATAGCCGGCACCCGAACCAATCCGGATGTGGTGCTTTGCGGCTGGCATGCTGCTTTCTCCCTTGAAAAATCAAACGCAATGTCAGAATGGAAACAGCCCCAGGCCCGCGGCAACAAACGTCATGACGACGGATATAGCGAGCAGGTAGGGAATAGTGAAACGCTGGTGGGTGCCCAGCTCGAGCTTGCACAGGCCGACCAGAAGAAAGGTGGATGGCGTGAGCGGGCTGACCGGAAAACCCACGGTCATCTGCCCCAGCGCGGCGGCATGAGCCACTTCCACGGCCGTGCCGCCGTGTGCTTGCACGACCTGCCCGAGAACCGGCATCACGCCGAAGTAGAACGAGTCGGGATCGAACAGCAAGCTCAGCGGCATCGACACCAGTCCCAGCGCGAAAGGCAGATGGCTGGCCGCACTGGTGGGAATATGATTGGCGGCGAAGTCCGCCATGGCCTTGAGCATGCCCGCGCCGCCCATGATGCCGGTGAAAACACCAGCGGCGAACAGGATGCTGGCCATCATCAGCGCTGCCTTGGCGTGGGCGTCGATGCGCACTCGCTGCTGCCGGGCGTCGGGGTAATTGATGACCAGCGCCAGCACGGTCCCGACCATGAAGCACGCCACCGGCGCGACGATGCCCGAGATCATGGTGCCGATGACGGCGACAATCAGCAGTGCATTGATCCAGAACCGCTTGGGACGACGCGGATCATCGGCCTTGGAAGCGTCGTCCCGTCGCATCGCCTGCCGCAGGGCACCAGCATCCAGCATCGGTGCTTCGTCGGGCCCAAGCGCCACAGCTTCGCCCCGGGACAGGATGAAGCGCGTCTGCCGGTGCCCGAGCCACCACGCAAACAGCAGCACCATGGCAAACCCAACCAATTGCACTGGGACCAACGGCAGATACAAATCCATCACCGGCACTTTCAGCGCCGCGGACGCACGCAACACGGGGCCGCCCCACGGCAACATGTTGGCCACGCCAGCTGCCATGGCCACGACGCAGGCCAGCACGCGCTTGTCGATGTGCAGGCGTTCATACAGGGGCAACATGGCCGGGATGGTGACCATGAAGGTGACGGCACCAGAGCCGTCCAAATGCACCAGTGCCGCCAGCACCGCCGTGCCGACGACAATGCGCGTAGGACTATTGCCGGCAACCTTCAACACCCCGTCGATGACGGGATCCAAGGTGCCAGCATCCATCAGAATGCCGAAAAACAGGATGGCAAACACGAACATGCCCGCCACTGGCGCGATGTTCTTGATGCCGTCAACAATGAAGATGCCCGTTTCCGGGCCGAATCCGGCGATCAACGCGGCAACGATAGGGATCGCCGTCAAGGCCACCAGGGCGGACATGCGGTTGGTCATGATGCCAACCAACAGCACCAGAACCGTCAATAACCCCAAAAGCGCCAGCATGGAAACTCCCTCCGCCGTGACCCCAGCTACAACATTTCATAAATCAAGCCCGAATTGATCCAATGCCTGTTTACGTATTTCCCGACCCGAATCCCACGCCGTTGGGCACGCGATACCTCCCGGCAGAAACCGCCTTGGCAGCTCGCCCTGACCGTGGGTGCGAGTAAACGGGGCGTGTCATCGGCCGCCTCCCGCCCGGTCGTTTTGACGCGCCGTGGAGCTTGCACAAACGAAATTCGCAGCCTCGGCGGTCGATCCATTGCCGGTCCAGCGTGCGACTTGCGGATAGGGGCAAAGCGGCCGGCTCATGGTGGGCATGGCGGCTTGGCCGGGAAAGGTGAAGCGATGCGCGACCAGCCGGGCCGGCGCCTTGCCCTTTTCCACCCAGGCACGAACGGCTGCCAAGGCCTCGGTGCGGCTTGGCCCCGGCCCCCCCATGCAGTGCCCCATGCCCGGCGCCATGAACAGGCGGAAAAAACCGTCCACGATGGCACGCGCCCGTGTCTTGCCGTGGTTGTTGGCGGCAAACACGTCGATGACCCTGGCGCGATAGGTGATGGGCAGCGTCGGTGCGTTATAGGGATCGCCCCAGCCCTGGATCATGACGAGCTTGCCATCGTGCGCGCGAAAGGCACGCAAATCCGGATCGGTGGCATCAATGTCAGCGTGGACGGCCTTCTCCACGCGCACCACATCGTGATCCCAGTCGAAGGTTTTCCAGTTCCAGTCCTTACCAAACACCATGTTCTTGAGCAGCGGAATGGCGTAACCGATGGCCAGCCGCCCTTGGATCATGCGCCAGCCGTAGGCATTGGCGAGCGCTCCGGTGAAGCCGGGCGCGGCCTCCGAACCGGGGACAAAGCCCGGGTAGATCACCGCACCGGTTCGTGGGTTGCGCGGCCCGCGGTAGATCGCCTCGGCAGTCGCGACTTCCTGCGGGGTGAGACACTTTGTCTTGTCCCGGCCCTTGCACAACAGTTCCTCGGGATGGAAGTCACAGGCCAGCGGATTTTCCAGCAGGCCGTCCTTCACGCCGTCGGCCGCATCGCACTGCCGCAGCACCACGCGATGGATGAGTTGCAACTTCTGCTGACTGAGATGCGCATGGTCGGTGGCAACTTTGAGTCCCCACAGGAAGCTCAGCATCAGGTGGCTGTAATCCATGCCAGGCGAGCCGGCGACGATGCCGTCGAAATCGTCCGGATAGAACTCGGCCTCTTCCATGGCCTGGTCACCACCGGTGGAGCAACCCTGGAAATAGCTGTGAACCGGTGGCCGTTGATAGAACGCACGCACCATGGCCTTGACCGGCACGATCACGTCATGCGTGGCCGTGTGGCCCCAGGCGCGCCGCATCACGCGATTGCGCATCCAAACACGGCCCTGTCCGACGTGGCCTGTGTCATTGACGGTCACGGCGTACCCCTTGGCCAACATGGCCGCCAGTTGCCCGTCATCAATGAAGCCGCCAAAGCCGCCGCTACCCAAGGCCAGCAGGCGGCCATTCCAACCGTGTTCGGGCAGCCACAGCTCGAACCCGATGTGGGCTTTCACCACGCCCTTCACCCGACAGAAGGCCGGCAGCGTGATGGGCTTCGTGTCGAGTGGGCTTTTGTGCGCAACGCGGTAAGGACCAGCCGCGATATCGCGGGCCGAGGCAATAGAGGTATCCACAAAATGCCGCGAACCAAGCTGCGTACAGGTCGAGGCCCGCGCCTGGCCAGGTAGGGCCGCGGCCAGGATGCCGCAGACGAGTGCCGCCAAGGGGAAAGCCATGCGCGGCCATGCGCGAGATCGCCGTCCGCGCGATCCAGCGTCATACGCCTGTCCCCCACGTATCCACGCCGCAAATTTGCCGGAATGCATCATCAATCCTCCCGTTTGCGCCCGATCTGACGCAACGGCAGGCCGGCCATGAGGTTGGACTCAATGCGCTCCAGACTGACGCCCTTGGTCTCGGGCACCAGCCAAAGCGTGATCAGGATGAAAAGTACGTTCAGTCCTCCGTAGAGCCAAAACGTGGCCGCATCGCCGATGTTGTTGAGCAACGTGAGGAAGGTGGCGCCGACGAAAAAATTGGCGATCCAGTTGGTGAACGTTGAACAGGCAATGCCGAAATCGCGCCCCTGAATGGGCTGCACCTCGGAGCAGAGGATCCAGATCAACGGCCCGGCGGACATCGCAAAGCCCACGATGAACATCAGCAGCATGGCCACGGTGAACATTTGCTCGGCGTGCGTTGCAATGCCAACGTGCATCATGCCGCCGACAATCCCCAGGCCAGCAGCCATGGCGATGAAACCGGTCAGCAGGATCGGCTTGCGACCCCAACGGTCGACCAGGCCTATGGCAATGAAGGTGGCCAGCACGTTTACCAGGCCCACGATCACGGTGAACCACATCTGTGCGTGCGTATTGAAACCCATGGACTGGAAAATGCGCGGCGCGTAATACATCACCACGTTCATGCCGGTCAGCTGTTGCACGATCTGCAGCACGATGCCCAACCCCACGGAGCGGCGGAAGTTGCGGTTTTCCCGGAACAGCTGCCAGCCATCCAGCCATGTTGCGGAATGCGTGCTCAGCTGCTCGATGATGTCTGCCTGCTCGCGACGCACCCGTTCCGCATCGCCCAGCAGCTTGAGCAGAATGCTGCCCGCCTGCTCAGTGCGGCCACGCATCATCAGCCAGCGCGGGCTTTCAGGCAATGCAAACGCACCGGCGAAAAACAGCACGCCGGGAATGGCGATAATGCCCAGCATCCAGCGCCAGTTGCCACTGGCACTGAAGGCCAGGTCCGATGCGTAAGCCAGCACGATGCCGATGGTGATCATTAGTTGATACAGCGACACCATGGCTCCGCGGATGCGCTCGGGCGCGATCTCGGCCAGATACATGGGCGCGGTAAATGACAGGATGCCGATGGAAACGCCCAGCACCAGGCGCGCGACCTGCAAGTGCATCGCCGTTGGCGCGATGGCGCAATAAACCGATGCCATGGCAAACAGCAAGGCACCGATCAGGAGCGACTTCTTGCGCCCCAGCCGAGCGGACAGCCAGCCGGAGCCCAGGGCGCCAGCGGCCGCGCCCAGCAGCATCCAGCTGACGATGTGTTCGATGGTGCGATCGTCGATGGCGAAATCTTTCTGGATGAATTGCTGGGCGCCCGAAATGACGCCAATGTCCAGGCCAAACATGAGCCCGGCCAACGCCCCTAGAGCGCAAGCAAAGAAAGCAGTTGCCCGGAGGCGAGAACTGGGATGGGAATTGGTCATCAGGTTCATCAATCAGGTGAGGCGTGCCAATCACACCTCGACGCCAACACGACACGACCGGAGCAACGCCCGTTCGCTCCGGCCAGTCGCATGACCTATTTCGCCCAGGGATCCGGGCCACTGCTCACGCCGCCTGCGGGTGTGAAATCCAGCATGGCGTGGTTGGCCGGGTTGTACACGGGCCACGTCGGCAAGCCCTTGCCGTTGGGATTGGCGGTCTTGACGAAATTGACCAGGTAATCGCTGGCCAAGTGGCCCGCCTTGCGGTCCTTCGACGTGGTTGCCTTGCCGTATTTGATGGCTTCGGTATTGAACCAGAACGGGATGTCCGAAGCATGTGGCGCACCTTTGCTGTACCACTTTTTGCTTCTATCGGCGGAAGCCACGTAGCTGAACCGGTAGTAGTAGACCGGCACGCCATGCTTGGTCAGCTCGGTGGCAATGTCGCGTGCGCCCACGGTCATCACGCCATTGCGTCCGCCAATGTCGTTGTGGGTGGAGCCGATCATCACCGGCACCTTGGCAAAATTGCCGCTCTGATAGGCCGGCCAAGCGCCGACGTTGATCTTGCCGTCGACCACCGGCATGGTGAAGGTCTGCGGTCCCTTGTGTGGCACGAACAGCGCCATCATGTTGAGACCATCATCCACTTGATCGGCGGACAGCGCCCGTAGTTGCTTCAGCGCATCCGGGGCCTTGGGGTCGATGCCCATCTTTTTCGCGAACGCGATGCCGGCCGCCTCGGCAACGGCGGGTTTGAGATCCATCTTGCCGTTGCCACCCGACCAGATGGCCGCCTTCTCGAACAACCCGCGCGATTTGGGCGAGGTAAGCAGCATGTTGACGGACATGCCACCGGCACTTTCTCCGACGATGGTCACATCATTCGGATCACCACCGAAGGCCGCTACGTTCTGCCTGACCCACTTCAGTGCTGCCAGCTGATCCATGAAGTCGAAATTGATGCGTGGCTCACCCTTGGCTTCCTTTTCCTTGGCCAACTGCGGGAAACCGAACACGCCAAAACGGCCGACGCGGTAGTTGAAGCTCACCACGACGATGCCCTTTTGGGCCAGGTTCGCACCGGAGTAGACGGCCGGCGAGGAACCACCGTTGACGAAGCCGCCTCCGTAAATCCACACCATGACCGGCAAGTGGCCGTGCTTGTCACCGGCCGGTCGCCAGACATTGGCGTACAAGCAATCCTCGGCCGACTTCACGCCCAGCGGTGCTGCATCGCTCGGGAATGGGGTCTGCTTGCAATCAGGACCGTAATGAGTCGCCATGCGCACGCCTTTCCAATCGGCCGCCGGTTGCGGTGCGCGCCAGCGCAACTTGCCGACCGGAGGCGCCGCGTAGGGAATGCCCTTGAACGCAGCAACGCCATGGCTCACGCTGCCTTCAAGCGTGCCGGTACTGATGGTGACTTGCGGCCCCGTCGCCGCGATGGCCGAACTGGCCGCGACGAGAAACGCCATCGCCAACGCCATCTTCGTCAAATTGATTCCAGGTTTCATTTCAACCCCTCAGTTGGTGAAAACAAAAGCAGATATATTGAATCAGTCGTTCGCGCGTGACCCGATGCTCGCTTGCCATGCGCCGCCAAGATGTTCACTACCTGGCAGAGATGTCATTCCTGCTGTGCGAGTCTGGGCCGGGGCCCGTACAACCGCCTCAATGCTTATGCTGGCCTCCGACAACCCGCACTTGCGCTTCAAGTGGCAGGTGGGCGGATGAATTGCCGACCCAAATCTTGTAGCTGCCATCGGCCACCTGCCATGCATGCATGCCTTCGTTCCAGACCGCGAAGGCGCGCGCCGGCACGTTGAGGCTTACCTGACGGGTCTGGCCCGGCTTCAGGAATACCTTGTCGAAAGCCCGCAACTGTTTCGGCGGCTCGCCCGCGCTGGCTGGGTGACCCACGTACAGCTGAGCCACTTCAGCACCGGCACGCTTGCCGGTATTGGTGAGATCCACCGTCACCGTCACCTTGCCCGAAGACGTGATGCGCTGCGGCGACACCTTGATGTTGCCGAGTTTGAACGACGTGTAGGACAGGCCATAGCCAAACGGGAACAGCGGCTTGACGTGCTTGGCGTCATACCAGCGATAGCCAACCTTCAGACCTTCCGAATAGGCCACCTTGCCATCCATGCCCGGCCACTGCGCCTGAGTGGATGCCGGGACATCCGCCTGATGCACCGGGAAGGTCACAGGCAGCTTGCCCGAGGGATTGGTGTCGCCAAAGAGGATGGATGCGATGGCCTTGCCGTACTCCTGTCCGGGATACCAGGCCTCGATCACGCCACGCACCTTGCCGATCCAGGGCATGGTCACTGCCGAACCGGTGTTGAGCACCACGATGGTGTTCGGATTGGCCTTGGCCACGGCTTCGATGAGGTGATTCTGGTCATCACTCAGACGAATATTGTCCAGATCCACGCCCTCAGTCTCGAACTTGCTGACAAAAACGAGCGCTACATCCGATGCCTTGGCCGCCTTCACAGCTTGCTGTTGCAACGCCAGTGCGCGCGGCCAGACATCACCGGAAACCGGCACTTTCCAGCCCAGTCGCATCGACGGCTGCAAGATTCCGGACAAGCTCGGAAGCATCGGCGCGCTGTAGTCGATCTCAATGCTCACCTTTTGTCCGGCCTTGAGCTCGATTGTGCCGGCGTTGGTATCCAGTGCGAACATCGGGCGGTTGACAACGGTCTTGCCGTCAATCAGCAATCGTCCAAATCCCCCACTGGTCAGGGAGAAGGTGTAGCGGCCCGACACTGGCGGCATAAGCGTGCCCGTGAACTTGGCCGACCACTTGCGCGCTTCCAGCCCGGCCCCCGGGGTCTTCATGAACAAGTTGTAGGTCAACTTGGTCGTATCCTGCGTCGACACGGGCTTCCCGCTACGCATCGGATTGTTGTACAGACGCCGGGTGAGACCGTGGCCATGGCCTGATTCTGGCGTCAGATAACGGCTGGGGATGGCTGCGGGCAGGCCTTCGGGTACATCCCCCTGAGCGTAGTGCACGCTCACCTCGCCACCGGCACGCTTGATGATTCCCTCCAGCGGCGTCAGGACGGCATTCGCATTCACGTGTGCCGAGCCGCCACCGGAAGTGATCGCACTGGCGCTGGCACCGGAGCCAATCACGGCAATCGAATGCACCTTGCCTGACAAGGGCAGCACGTAGCCAGCATTCTTCAACAGCACCATGCCATCTTCGGCCACCTTGGTCGCCACCTTTGCGTGGGCCGGCGTAGCCACGGGAGAGTCCTTCGTCCCCTTCGGTTGACGGGTGAAGAGATTGAACTCGAACATCTTGGTGAATATGGGCCGCAGCAGGTCATCGACAGTAGCCTCGCTCACCTTCCCCGACTGCACGGCCTCCTTTAATGCCTTGCCGTAATACTTGCCGTTCGGCATCTCCACGTTCAGTCCCGCCTTGACCGAAGCCAACGTGGAATGCGTGCCGCCCCAATCGGACACGACAAAACCGTCAAAGTGGAACTGGTTGCGCAGCACCTTGGTCATGAAGTCGTGGTCGGCGCAGGCTGCGACACCATCGAAATACGAATACGAACACATGGCTGAAGCCGGATGCGAACGTTCGATGGCAATGCGGAAGGCCGGAAAATACAGCTCCTGCAAGGCACGCTCGGAGACCTGCAAGTCGTCCAGCGGCGTGTTGCGAAAGGTTTCCTGGTTGTACACGGCCCAATGCTTGATCTCAGCCATCACCCCCTGACTTTGCACGCCGTTGACGTAACCGGCGCCGATGTAACCGCTCAAGAAGGGATCTTCGCTATAGGACTCGAACGCACGTCCCCAGCGCGGGTCACGCACGATGTTGATCGTCGGGCCAAGATCCACCATTGCGCCCTTGCCCCACTGCTCGGCACCCACGACGGCGCCGTATTGCTTCGCCAATTGGGTATCCCAAGTGGCTGCCAGCGCGACTGGGGCCGGCAGCTGGGTCACGTCGTTGAAACCGTCGCCCGCACCGCCGGGACCATCCTGAAAGGTCAGCGCAGGAATACACAATGACGGAATGCCCGGCAATTCACCCGCATAACCACGGGAATTGAAGCCTTGGCCACCATGCAATTCCTTGAGTTTCTGATCCAGTGTCATTCGACCCAGCAACTGGTCAACGCGCTGGGCTATCGGCGCCTTGGATTTTACCCAAGGGCATTGCCCAGCCACAGTCGCCTCCACCTGGGAAGCTGGCGCCGATTTTTGATCAGTGGCCGTGTTGGAGGGAGAGCTGCACGCCGCCAGTGCAACGGCCATCAAGCTCATTCCCAGCGGCACATACACAAAACTGGTTTTCATTCGCATCAACCTCAAATATGGACTGTCCATCAACAGCATTCTTTTGTCACAGCGGTCCCGGCGGAAAACTTGTCGAGTGCAAGACAACTCGTCTCTGAAAAGCTGTGCGGAGGCTTTCGGTGAGCCTCAAACGAAGCTACACAAAAACCCGCGTCACATCCGCCAAAATCAATCGAAACCGTGGTATGTGAAACGCAGCGAAACGGTGCGGCCGAAGATATTGGCATGCCCTGCATCGAACGCAGCCCCTCCGGCAGTCAGCACGATGGGCGGATCACGATCAAAGACATTGTTGATGTGCAATGACACATTGGATTCCGACAGCCACCCTTGGCTGAAAATACCGCCCAGATAAAGCGTGGCATTGAGGTCGTAGGTCGTCCACGACGGCACCTGATTCTCAGGTCGACCGGACAGCGGAGAATCGTTCAGATAAGTGCCGACATAGCTGCTCGACAGCGTCAGGCTGAACGGTCCCTTCATCCACGAAGCCGAGGCCCGTCCACGCCATGGCACGAGACCACCGCCAGCCATGCTGCCGAGGATGGAGATGCTGGGCTGGCCCTGAATCAAGCTGAGCGTCTGCGACGTCACCTTGGTTGCATCCAGGTTGAACATCCACGTGCTGCCGGCGCCGAATGCCATGTATTGGGCGTTGAAGTCAACGGCATTCTCGGTCATCGAACCCACATTCGCATTACGGCCATCCACCCACACATTGACCTGACACAACTGATCCGGTGTCACGCTGCCGTAGATACCGACCGTGCTGATGTAAGGCTGCAGGGCCGGGTCGTAATGCGGATTGGTAGCGCTGCAATCACTGGGGTTGTTTACCGGATGCACGTACGATCGGAACATGGCATAGCCATTGGAGCTGAGCAGTGCAGTCGGGAACGAACCAACGCCCATGATCAGATTGTTGTAGGCAAGATGGTTGTAGACCAGATTGAATTTCAAATGCGGCACATCATGTGGCGTAATGGTCGTGCCCAGCGACCAGGTCGTTGCGGTCTGGGGCTTCAAGCCTTTCCGATTGCCAATCACGAAGGCCGCATTCACGAACCCCGGGATGGTATCGACGATGTCGGGATTACCCGTTCCGTTGGGGATGAAGCCAGCAAAGCCCTTATAGGAGAAAACGAAAGGGTTCGACTGCGCCAAGTTGGGCGCCACAAACGATTTGCCCCACGATCCCTGGATACTCACATCCTGGTTCAGTGCCCAGCCGAAGGAGAGCTTGGGGTTGGACGAGCCACCGATATTCTCGTAGTGGTCGTAACGATCGGCCAAATCAAACTTCAAGGAGTGGACGAAGGGAATGTCTTGATCTTCCGATACTACCGGAATGTAGAACTCGACGAAGGCCGAATGCACCTTGCGCGAGCTGGTATCAATGTTGTCGTAGGCAAATTCATTGGGCTTGGTTCGCGGCGGGCACGGAAGGGGCGCCGTGCAGCCAATGCCTTCAAATCCGATCGGCGGCAATGCCGAGCTTTCAACAATCCCGTAGGCCGGCATATCGGTACGGCTGGCACCGTTGACTATGCGCTGCGTCTGGCGCATGTACTCGGCACCGACCGCCATCTTCAGCGGGCCACCGGGCAGATCAAATAGCGAACCGTTGAACTTCAGCACATCGTCCTGGAACGTCATTTTACTCAACTGGACATTGCGCCCGACAACCATGTCCAATTGGGCCTGCGTCAATGGGGTCGTGCTCAATGGGTTGATTGCCCCTGTACTCACGTAATACTGCAGCGCCCCGATGTCGAGTAGAGTATTCTGGCATTCACCACAAGCCTTGTCCTCGCCGTATGTCACCGAGAGGTCGGCCTTCCAATCCCCCCCCAGCTTGGCATGGGCACCCAAGATACCGGTCCAGTTGGTATCGGTATTATGCGTTTCAAACGACGGCAAACCCAGTGCCGTCGGTGACAAGTCGACCGTCATTGGGCCACCAGCCGTTCCATCTGGCGTCAGATAAAACGGCGTACCTGGATTCACCGTCACGATCGGGAAATTGCTGCCCGTATAGGCATTGCCTTTACTGAGCGTGTTGCGATGCGTATAAAACCCTGTAAAATCGATACTAAATATCGAATTGATATCTTGGTTGTAAAATGCATCGAAATGGTAGGTCTTTTGCCTACCCAAAAAGTCGGTGGTATCGGCGGTATCGGCCAGACTCGGTCGCGCGAGCGTCTCGGCATAGGATGTCGCGGTGCTATTGGTCGGCAACGCACGATACAGGTAGCTGCCACTGGAACAGGTACCGGCAACATAGTTGTCACACCATGCCACGTTGCTCGTGGCACCGGGAATGGCGATGGGGCCAGAGCCACCGCTGGCGCTGCCCGGCTGGCCAGGCTGCCCCGGTCCCACGCCGCCATTGACCACGCCGGTCGTGAGGGCACCGCCACGAATGCGGTTGTCCACACCACCGAAGCGCGTCAGGTTGTCCGAAAGGAAGGGGCTGGCACTGCGCAGCATGGCACTGCGATGGCTGTAGTCGAGGGCCACCATGAAGTTGCCCTTGCCCATGGATCCCAGACTGGGCCACGTATGCCCCACCAGGGCTGTCAGCCCCTTGGAGTGTGTGCCATCCTGCCATGATGCACGTGGGCTCAATTCCAGACCATTGAAATCCTTGCGAATCTGTAGATTGACCACACCGGCCACAGCATCCGAACCGTAAATGGCCGAACCGCCACCGCTCAGAACCTGGATCCCGGCCAGCGCTCCGACAGGCACTTGGTTGATGTCGACAAACTGTGACGAGGCACCCGTTGGCGTCACCCGATGACCGTCCAGAAGCACCAACGTGGCCTGCGCGCCCAGACCGCGCAGGTTGACCGAGACGCCTTGCGTGGCATTGCCGCCACCATTGGCGCTGCCATAACCCGCCGTACCGCCCTGACGCATGTTGTCCAGCCCGGACGGCGCAGAATTGGACACTTGGGGCAGCGTCTGCAACACCTGCTTGATATCGGGCGCCCCAAGTTTGTCAATCGCATCCTTGTCAAGGTTAATCGCCTCCACTCCCACTGGAGCAACACCCGCAATGTTGCTGCCCACCGCGGAGACGACGGTAACCTCCTTCAGGTTGACCGGCTCATTACTTTTTGTCTTGTTTTTCTTCTTGTTATTGTTCTTGGCCGCAGTTTGTCCTTGGGGCTCAGAGTCACTTCCGTTTGACATAACCTGTTGCAACGATAAAACGTTTGCTGCAATTGCAGGCCCGCTCAGTATCAATGCCGCAACAATGCTGGACGTTAGTATATGTACACGATAGCTCATTGAAGTCAACTCCCCAAAAGTTCAACTAGCAAGATTTAAACCATTAATGCATCTATTGGCAGCACCAATTTATTGCACCAATGGCTTTTATTTATGTGACACGAATCTAGCGAACGCCATAGAGATAGCAAGACCTAGTCCATGCCAATGCGACGCGCACCTGATACCCTGGCAAACAATCAGGCAAGCGACCAGTCTTACCACCTTTGGCCACTATTGGTTCAATGGGGAATTTTGTCCAATACTATGTTTTTATTCATCGTTCAGATTTTTTAATAAGTAACCATGCACAGACTACTTATCCGCCCGATTCCGCATACCGACTTCGTCTTGCACGGGACCACTTCGCAACGAAAGCTCAGGAGCCCGCCATGCCAATAAATTTCCACCCGCGTGCACGTACCACGCTCCGAACCCGCACTGAGTTGCAAGCCCAAGATCCGAGTTCCAGCCATGCGGCTTTGGCGCATCCTCATGGAGGCACTGCGCCCACATTCCGTAAGTAGTGGGAGCGCATGCCCAATCGCGACGGGCCAACTGCCCGTGGCTGCACGATGTACAGCCGCCAGCATGGGCATCGCGCTGTCAACTTTGGCATGCGTTGCCGCCGCACAGCCGGGGCCATCGCCTGTGCACAGCGCGCCGATGGGGCGCTGGTCCACGAGCTTGCAACACATCGACACCAGCCCCCAGACAAATTTGGCGAGGCTACCGGTATACAGTTGCTTGCGGATGGTCGTTACAAGGCCACGATGAAGTATTTCGGGCTGGTTTTATCAACCCGACGTGGCTTGGTGCGGGGCCGAATGCCGGGTTCCCGCCGCGGCCCAAGCCCGCCCGTCCGGAAACGCATAATCGCGCAACGACGCCTCGTGCATGCGGGCGGAAAACCCTGGCTGCCCGGGCGCGAGGTAGCGGCCTTTGTGCAGGCGCACCGGGTCGACAAAATGCTCGTGCAAGTGGTCGACGTATTCGATGGCGCGATCATCCATGCGGCCGCTGATGGCGACGTAGTCGGCCATCGCCAGATGCTGCACCATCTCGCACAGGCCAACGCCGCCGGCGTGCGGAAACACGCGCACGCCGAATTTTTTTGCCAGCAGCAGGATGGCCAGGTTTTCGTTGACGCCGCCCACGCGCGCGGCGTCGATCTGCAGCAGGTCGACGGCGCCGGCCTGCAACAGCTGCTTGAACACCACGCGGTTTTGCGCGTGTTCGCCGGTCGAAATCGGCACCGGCTGCACGCCACGGCGGATGGCCGCGTGCCCCAGCACGTCGTCCGGGCTGGTCGGTTCCTCGACCCACGCCGGGCGGAACGATGCCAGCTGGCGAATCCATGCGATGGCCTGGTCCACGTCCCAGCGCTGGTTGGCGTCCACGGCAATGCCGACATCTTCGCCCACCGCCGCGCGTGCCAGACGCAGGCGACGCACGTCGTCCTCGACGCACCCACCGACCTTGAGCTTGATGATGCCGAAGCCGTCAGCCACCGCCTCGCGCGCCAAGCGCACCATGGTCGCATCGTCGTAACCGAGCCAGCCGGGCGACGTGGTGTAGGCGGGATAGCCTTGCGCCAGCAGCGTGTCGATGCGCCCGCGCTTGCCCGGTTCGGCCTGCTTGAGCAACGCCAGCGCTTCGGCGGGCGTCAACGCATCGCTCAAGTAGCGAAAATCGATGGTGGCGACCATCTGCTCGGGCGTCATGTCGGCCACGAAACGCCACAACGGCTTGCCGGCACGCCGCGCGGCCATGTCCCACACGGCGTTGACGAGCGCGCCGACGGCCATGTGCATGACGCCTTTTTCCGGCCCCAACCAGCGCAGTTGCGAGTTGTTGACCAACTCGCGCGCAAAGCCGCCCAGATCGTCCAGCAGCGCATCCACGTCGCGCCCGACCACCAGCGGCGCCAGGGCGCGCAAGGCCGCCGTCTCGACGTCGTTGCCGCGACCGATGGTGAACACCAGCGCGTGACCGGACAGCCCCGATGCATCGTCCGTGCGCAAGGTGACGCAGGCCGCCGAATAATCGGGGTCCTGATTCATCGCGTCCGAGCCAATGCCCTCGCGCGAGGTGGGAAAGCGGATGTCCGCCGCTTCAAGCAACGTTATCCGTGCCATGCCTTCATTCCTTCGCGGCCATGCCGCAAGCAGCCATCATCGTGATCAAGATGCCGCGCGCACGCTCTGGCGCTGCGTGCCCAATCCGGCGATGCCCAGCTCCATCACGTCGCCCGGCTTGAGGTAGACCGGCGGCTTCTGGCCCAGGCCGACACCCGGCGGCGTGCCGGTGGAAATCACATCCCCAGGCATCAACGTCATGAAACGGCTGATGTAGCTGACCAGCGTGGCGACGTCGAAAATCATCGTGCGCGTGTTGCCGTTCTGGTAGCGGCGGCCGTTGACGCTGAGCCACATGTCGAGGTTTTGCGGGTCGGCCACCTCATCGCGCGTGACCAGCCACGGCCCCAGCGGCGCGAATGTGTCGCAGCCCTTGCCCTTGACCCACTGGCCGCCCTGGTTGAGCTGGAAATCGCGTTCGGAAACATCGTTGACGACGAGATAGCCGGCCACGTGCCTGAGCGCATCCTCGCGCGACACGCGCCGCGCCACCTCGCCGATGACCACGCCCAGTTCCACTTCCCAGTCGGTCTTGGTCGAACCGGGCGGGATTTCCACCGCGTCGAACGCGCCGATGATGGACGTGGTCGATTTCATGAACAGCACCGGCTCGTCGGGCACGGCCTGGCCCGACTCGGCCGCGTGGTCGGCGTAGTTGAGGCCCACGCAGATGATCTTGCCCACGCCCGCGACCGGCGCGCCGAAACGCGGCGTGCCGGACACTTGCGGCAAGGTGTCCACATCAAGCGCGCGCAGTTTGGCCAGGCTGGCGTCGGACAAGGTGGCGCCGGCAAAATCGGCGACCACGCCCGAAGCGTCGCGCACGTTGCCGTCGGCATCGAGCAAACCGGGCTTTTCTTCGCCTGCGGATCCAAAACGTACCAGTTTCATGTCGATTCCTATGCGGTCCAGCCGCCATCAATGACGTGGATGGCGCCGGTGGTGAAAGACGATTCGTCCGAGGCCAGATAGACGGCCAAAGCGGCGATTTCCGCGGGCGCGCCAAGGCGCCCCATCGGCTGGCGGTCGATGAAGCTTTTCCAGACCGCGTCGAGATCGCCGCCTTGCGCCGCCACGCGCTGTTCCAGCGACGGCGACTTGACCGTGCCCGGACAGATCGCGTTGCAACGGATGCCGCGCGTGACGAAATCGGCGGCGATGGCCTTGGTCAGGCCGATCACGGCGGCCTTGGTCGCGCCGTAGGCAAAACGGTTGGGCACACCCTTCACGCTGGACGCGGCCGATGACATGTTGATGATGCTGCCGTGACCACGTTCGAGCATGCCCGGCAGCGCCGCCTTGCACAAGCGGTACATGGCATCAACGTTGATCGTGAACGAGCGCCGCCAGGCGTCTTCGTCGGTATCGAGAATGCTGCCGTGATGCACCCAGCCGGCGCAGTTGAACAGCACGTCGATGCGCGGCTGGGCGGCCACGAAGGCATGGATCTGATCGGGTTGCGTCACGTCCAGCGTGGCCGTATGGATGGCCGCGTTTTCCGCCGCCAGTGTGGCCAGTAACCTGGCGTCGATGTCGGTGGCCAGCACCGTGGCGCCTTCGCGCGCAAAAGCCAGCGCACTGGCGCGGCCGATGCCGGCGCCGGCCGCGGTGACGAGGCAGTGCTTGCCAGCCAGGCGAGTGCTCATGAAAGATTCTCCAGAACGGGAACGGGGATGTCGGCAGGCAAAATACCGGCCGCCTTGAGCTGCAACCACGCCGCGTCATCAATGGGTTGCGCAAGGCGCGCCACGGCGTTTTCGACCTCGGCCACGCTGCGCATGCCAGCCACCACGGCCGCGACCGCCGGATGCGCCAACGGCAGTTGCAGGGCGGCAGCACCGACATCCATGCGGGCGGCCGCGCAGGCCGCGTAAATGGCACGTGCACGCGCCAACGTGGCCACGTCGGCCGGCGCGTAGTTGTAGGTGTCGCCGGGGTGTTGCGCGTTGGCCAGCAAGCCCGAGTTGTACGGACCAGCCACGATGATGCGCACGCCGCGACGTTGCGCCTGCGCCAGCAACCCGCGCGCCGCGAACGGCTCGAACAGGGTGTAACGGCCGGCCAGCATGATGCAGTCCAGGTCGAACTTCGGCAGCAGCTCCAGGCAGACCTCGATCTCGTTGACGCCAATCCCGATCGCGCCCACCACGCCGGCATCGCGCAACGCCGCCATCGCCGGCAAGGCTTCGTCCAGTGCCTGCTTCAACATCGCCGCGTGATTGGCCCCATGCGTCAGGCGCCCGACATCGTGCAAATACAGGATGTCAACATGATCAAGGCCCAGACGGGCCAGGCTGGCATCAAACGAGCGCCGCACGCCATCGCGGCTGTAATCGAACACCGCGCGACTGCCATGCACGGCAAAACCGTCGGTGACGGGACTTTGCACGGAAGCGTCAGCCTGTATCAACCGCCCCACCTTGGTCGACACCGCAAACATGTCGCGGGCCACGCCGGCCAGCGCCTGCCCCAGCCGCCGCTCGGCCAGGCCATGGCCGTAATACGGCGCCGTGTCGAAATAGCCGATGCCCCGCTCCAACGCGCACTGCAAGGCCGCCCTGGCCTCGACCTCGCCCACCTCGGCGTACAAATTGCCGATCGGCGCGGTACCAAACCCCAGGCCGGACACGTTCACGCGCGGCCTCCACGGGCATGGGCCGCGCCGCAACAACGTCGTTCGGCAGCACGCGGAACAGTCGGTGGCATGGAATGCAATCTCGCAGCAAGTTTCACATACGCATTTTATCTACATATATGCAACAAATGCACGCACATCGAAGCCCGTCATGCGTTCTGACCATGAACGGCCGGCCATGCCTCCCGAAGACGCACGAAGGCCGGCGCACCATGCAGCACGCCAGCCTGTCCTCGTATCGATACCGAACCCGCCACCTCGAACCAACTCGCGAGAGTGCCGGCCCACCCTTTCTTCCACCGGACACAAAACGCCAGGCACAAAAAAACGCCCCGCGGGGGCGTTCTTCTGTATCTGGCGGAGAGAGAGGGATTCGAACCCTCGAGCAGGTGATTAACCCGCTACTCCCTTAGCAGGGGAGCCCCTTCAGCCACTCGGGCATCTCTCCGGATCGGGTGCTGCAGCGCGGCAGCGGCGGCACAGCATAACTGTTTGCCGCCGTCGACGCAAAGCCTGACGTGTCAGTCGTCGGTCGACGGTGCGGCCGAAGCCGGATCGGCGCTGCCACCCTCGAGCTTGCCATGCTCTTCGCGCTTGATCCGCATGTAAATCTCCTCACGATGGACAGCCACTTCCTTCGGCGCATTGATGCCAATGCGCACCTGGTTGCCCTTTACGCCGAGCACGGTGACGGTCACCTCGTCACCAATCATCAGGGTTTCCCCGACTCGTCGGGTCAAAATCAACATTTTCCTTACTCCCAAAAGCCTTGCAAAATGCCTGGCCCAACAGACGTCCGTTTCACCCCGGAACAAACTGCCCACCGACCAGTCTGGTGAATCATCTCACCGTCAATCCGTCGCTTCATGTCATGTTTCTTGTCAATCTCATGATCACGCGATCAACAGACTGCCGATAGTAGCGAAGCGCCAGCCTAGCATGCAACGTCCTTGATCCAACCTGCTCGACGGCACGGAACGTCGATCAGGCCATTTGACCGTTCAGCCAGTCCGGCAGTTCCGTCAGCGCCTTGTCCAGCGCCGGCGAATCGACGCCGCCGCCCTGCGCCATGTCGGCGCGACCGCCGCCCTTGCCGCCGATCTGCCGGGCGACATGGGCCACCACGGCGCCGGCCTTGACACGTTCCAGCGCCGCCGCATGCACGCCGGCCACCAGCGCCACTTTGCCGTCAGCCGCCGAGGCCAGCATGACGACGCAATCGCCCAGCTTCTGCTTGAGCTGATCGACGCTGTCGCGCAACGCCTTGCTGTCCAGGCCATCCAGACGCGCCGCCACCACCTTGATGCCGGCCACGTCCACGGCCCGGGTGCCCAGATCGCCGGCCGCGGCACTGGCCGCCTTGGCCTTGAGGCGATCCAGCTCGTGCTGCAGCTGTTTTTCGCGCTCGATCAGCTGCTGCAGCTTGCCGACCACGTCGCCCGGCTGTGTGGCCAGCAATTGCCCGGCCTGCACCAGTTCGTCCGCCTGCGCATGGATGCGTTCCAGCGCCACGGCACCGGTCACGGCCTCGATGCGGCGCACGCCGGACGCCACGCCGGATTCGGCCACGATGCGCAGCACGCCGATGTCACCGGTGCGCGTGACGTGCGTGCCGCCGCACAATTCGGTGGAAAACGCGCCCATCGACAGCACGCGCACTTCGTCGCCGTATTTCTCGCCAAACAGCGCCATGGCGCCGGTCGCGATGGCTTCGTCATAGGCCATCAGGCGTGTTTGCGCCGCGTCGTTGCGACGGATTTCGGCATTGACCAGACGTTCGATCTCGGCCAGTTGCGCGGCTGTCACCGGCGCCTCGTGCGAAAAATCGAAACGCAGCCGATCCGGTGCGACCAGCGAGCCTTTTTGCGTGACATGCTCGCCCAGCACGCGACGCAATGCCGCGTGCAAAAGGTGCGTTGCCGAGTGGTTGAGCGCGATGGCCTGGCGACGCGCGGCGTCGACCTTGGCGTCCAGCGCATCGCCCACGCGCAGCGGCGCTTCGCCCCGCCACTGGCCGACATGGCCAAAGAACACGCCGCCCAGCTTCCGCGTGTCGTCCACCGCGAACGAGCCGGCCACGTTGGCCAGCACGCCGGTGTCGCCCACCTGGCCACCGGACTGCGCGTAAAACGGCGTGCGATCGAGAATGACGGTCGCCTCCTCGCCGGAAGCCAGTTCCGTCAGCGACTGGCCATCGCGCACGATGCCCAGCACCTTGGCAGCGGCATGCGCCAGCGTCTCGTAGCCCAGAAAAACGGTCGGCGTCAGGCGGCTGGCCAGCTCGGCCGGCAGGATGTCCTTGGCCTTGAAACTGCTGGCCGCGCGTGCGCGCTGGCGCTGCGCCGCCATGGCCGCGTCGAAGCCTTCCATGTCGACGCTGAAACCGCGTTCACGCGCGATGTCGGCGGTCAGATCGACCGGAAAACCGTAGGTGTCATACAGGCGGAATGCGTCGTCACCGGCAATCACCTTGCCTTCGGCGCGCTGCGCGACCTCGTCGAACAGGCGCATGCCGTGTTCGAGCGTCTCGCCAAAACGTACTTCCTCGGCCGCCAGCGTCTGCTCGACAAACGCCTGCTTGGCCGCCAGCTCGGGATAGGCCTCGCCCATTTCGGCGACCAGCGGCGCGACCATCTTCCAGAAAAATTCGCCGCGCACGCCCAGCATCCACCCATGCCGCAGCGCGCGGCGGATGATGCGGCGCAACACGTAGCCACGCCCTTCGTTGGACGGCGTGACGCCATCGACGATGAGAAATGCGCAGGCGCGGATGTGGTCGGCGATGACGCGCAGCGACAGGTTGCCCATGTCGTCGCAGTTCGTCAGCTTGCCGACGGCGGCAATGAGGCGCTGGAACAGGTCGATTTCGTAATTGGAATGCACGCCCTGCAACACGGCGGCCAGGCGCTCCAGGCCCATGCCGGTATCCACGCACGGCGCCGGCAACGGCAGCAGTTCGCCGTCAGGCTGGCGGTCGTACTGCATGAACACCAGATTCCAGATTTCGATGTAGCGGTCGCCGTCCTCGTCCGGCGATCCCGGTGGGCCGCCCTGCACGTCCTCGCCGTGGTCGTAGAAGATTTCGCTGCACGGGCCGCACGGGCCGGTGTCGGCCATCTGCCAGAAATTGTCGCTGGCATACGGCGCGCCCTTGTTGTCGCCGATGCGCGTGATGCGGTCTTCCGGCACGCCGATCTCGTCGCGCCAGATGGCGAACGCCTCGTCATCGCTGGCGTACACCGTCACCCACAGTTTTTCCGGCGGCAGCCTGAACACCTGCGTGAGCAATTCCCACGACCAGCCGATGGCCTCGCGCTTGAAATAGTCGCCGAACGACCAGTTGCCCAGCATTTCGAAAAACGTGTGGTGGCGCGCGGTATAGCCGACCTGATCCAGATCGTTGTGCTTGCCGCCGGCACGCAGGCAACGCTGCACGTCCACGGCGCGCGTGTACGGGCGTTTTTCGCTGCCCAGGAAAGTGTTCTTGAACTGCACCATGCCCGAGTTGGTGAACATCAGCGTCGGGTCGTTGGCCGGCACCAGCGGTGCGGACGGGACGACGGTGTGGCCGCGGTCGCGGAAGAACGCCAGGAACTGCGCGCGGATGTCTGCTGTTTTCATGACAATGGGCTGGTTGAAGGTGACGAGGCAAGCAGCGCGGCGGCCTCCGACAGTCACTCCGGAGGCGGCAACCTGCAAACCGCGCATTCTAACAACCGGCGCAAGTGCCGTCTTGCTTCGCCGACCGGGGATCGGACGGCGTCATTCCCCGTCGTTCAACCCGGCCTTGCGCGCGATGTCGCCGGCAAAGCCGCGGCGCAACAGGAATTGCGTGCGCTTGGCCCGTTCGGCGTAATCGGCCGGCGCCGCATCACCGTAGCGCTTGCGCAATTGTTCGCGGGCCAGGGCCAGCCAGTCGTGTTCGGCGCTGGCCTGATCAAGCGCGGCATCGGCCAGTTCGGCCGCCACGCCGGCATTTTTCAGTTCCATCCGCAAACGCTGCGGGCCGTAGCCCTGGCGGATGCGGCTGCGCACCAGCATGGCCGCGTAACGTTCGTCGCTTTGATAGCCGTCATCGATCAGGCGCTGCAACGCCTGCTCGATATCCGCGGCCGGCTGGCCATCGGCAACCAGCCGTGCTTGCAACTCGTGGCGCGAATATTCGCGTCGCGCCAGCAGGCCCAGGGCCTTGTCGTAGGCGCTGCGGCGCGGTTTGTCCGCGTCGCCGGCGCCACGCTTGCGTGCGCGCTGCCACATGCGCCGCGCGCTCAGGCTTCCTCGGTGGCGTCTTCCGGCTTGTCCGCGCTGCCAGCCTGCGGCTTGCCGCCCGACACCAGCAGTTTTTCGCGCAGCTTGGCGTCGATCTCGTTGGCGATCTCGGGGTTGTCCTTGAGGTACTGGCGCACGTTTTCCTTGCCCTGGCCGATGCGCGTGCCGTTGTAGCTGTACCAGGCGCCGGCCTTGTCGATGAGGTCTTCGGCCACGCCCATGTCGATGATTTCGCCCTCGCGCGAGGTGCCCTCGTTGTAGAGGATCTCGAATTCGGTCTTGCGGAACGGCGGCGCGACCTTGTTCTTGACCACCTTCACGCGCGTGGCGCTGCCGATCACTTCCTCGCCCTTCTTCACCGCGCCGATGCGGCGGATGTCCAGGCGCACCGAGGCGTAGAACTTCAGTGCGTTGCCGCCGGTGGTGGTTTCGGGGTTGCCGAACATCACACCGATCTTCATGCGAATCTGGTTGATGAAGACCACCAGCGTGCCGGATTTCTGGATGTTGCCGGTGAGCTTGCGCAGCGCCTGGCTCATCAGTCGCGCATGCAGGCCGACGTGCGAATCGCCCATTTCGCCTTCGATTTCGGCCTTGGGCACCAAGGCGGCGACGGAGTCGACCACGACCACATCGACGGCGTTGGAGCGCACCAGCATGTCGGCGATTTCAAGCGCCTGCTCGCCGGTGTCGGGCTGGCTGACCAGCAAATCATCGACGTTGACGCCGAGTTTTTCGGCGTAGGTCGGATCAAGCGCATGCTCGGCGTCGATGAAGGCGGCCGTGCCGCCCTTTTTCTGGCAATTGGCGATGACCTGCAACGTCAGCGTGGTCTTGCCCGACGATTCCGGGCCGTAGATTTCGACCACGCGCCCGCGCGGCAGGCCGCCGACGCCGAGTGCGATGTCCAGGCCCAGCGAGCCGGTGGACACGGTGTCGATGGCGACGGATTCGTGGTCGCCCATGCGCATCACGGCACCCTTGCCGAACTGTTTTTCGATCTGGCTCAGGGCCGAAGCCAGGGCGCGGCGCTTGTTGTCGTCCATCGTGGATTCCTCGAAAAGTGATCTGGGGATCAAGTCTGACCGCGGCATGTCTCAGCAAGTGCGACACGCCGCGCAGGCGAACCCGTCCAGTATCCCACACCGCGCCGGCACGTCTGTACGCGCAGGCCGATCAGTCTGTCAGGACACGCCGCAAACCTTCGAGCGCCGCGGCCACGGTTTGCCGGCGCACGGCTTCGCGATCGCCATCAAAATGGAACAGCTCGGCATGCGCGTAGCCGCCGCGGCACTTCCAGCCGATCCACACCGTGCCGACCGGTTTGTCCTCGGTGCCGCCGCCCGGGCCGGCGATGCCGGTGACCGCCACCGCCGCACCGGCGCCCAGCCGCGCCAGCGCGCCGGATACCATCTCCAGCGCAATGGCTTCGCTGACCGCGCCTTCGTCTTCCAGCGTGCGCGGACTGACGCCCAGCAAGGCTTCCTTGGCCTCGTAGCTGTACGCCACCACGCCGGCGTCGAACCAGCCGGAGCTGCCCGGCACTTCGGTCAGCACCTTGGCGATCCAGCCCCCTGTGCACGACTCGGCCGTGACCAGCATGTGATGGCGCACCTGCGCGGCCTCAGCCACCGCCGTGGCCAGTACATGCAGCTCGGCATCAGAAGGGATTCCGGTTGCGCTCATGATGAAGGACTGCCTGTGAAAAGGCAGGTTCTAACGCGTCGCCGGCCCGGACGCAATCGACGACGCATCGACACAAGCGGCCCGGCAGGCGCCGTGGACAGACCGCCTTCATGCCGGCGAGGCAGGCACGCATCCACACGGCACGCCGGCTGCCGGCATCCCTTCTACCGCATCCAGACCCGGAAACACCGGCTCCGCGCCCGGCTCGCCCGCTTCCAGCCAGGCGATTTTCGCGCGCACGTACTCGCGCACCGCCGCAATGCGCGCGGCCTGCGCCTCGACCAGCTCCAGCTGCTGGCGCATCACCGCCAGCCGGCGTTCCGCATCCAGCGCGCCCGCATCATGTTCGCGCGCCAACGTCACCATGCGTTTCAGGCTGAAACCCAGCAAGCGGCCCACGCGAATCATTTCGGCACGCTCGATGTCGTCCAGATCAAAATGCTGATAGCCATTGCCGTGATCGGTGGCCGGCCGCAACAGGCCCAGCTTCACGTACAAGCGTACGGCGTCGCGGGTAAGCCCGGTGCGACGGCGAAATTCGGACATCAGCATGGCGCGCCTCTTGACCTGGGTGATTGGCCCCAAGTTTAGACTGCGCGCATCTTCGCTGCCGGATCATCCGCATGAAAAAAATCGTCCTGGTCACCGGCGCCTCGTCGGGCATCGGCGCGGCTACCGTGCGTCGCCTCCTTGCCGACGGCTATACGGTTTACGCGGGCGCGCGCCGCGTGGAACGCATGCGGCCGCTGGCCGAACTTGGCGCGCGCGTGCTGTCGCTGGACCTCTGCAACGATGCGTCGATGACGGCCGCGATGGACACGATCCGCACCGGGGCGGGCCGGCTTGACGTGCTGGTCAACAACGCCGGCTACGGCTCCTACGGCGCGCTGGAAGACGTGCCGATAAGCGAGGCGCGGCGGCAGTTCGAAGTCAACGTTTTCGGCCTTGGACGACTCACCCAGCTGGCCCTGCCCCTGCTGCGCGCGCAGGGCCACGGCACGCTGGTCAACGTCACCTCGGTCGGCGGCAAGATCCACGAACCGCTCGGCGGCTGGTACCACGCCAGCAAATTCGCGGTGGAGGGCCTGAGCGATTGCCTGCGCATGGAACTGGCGCCGTTCGGCATCCGCGTGATCGTGATCGAACCCGGCGCCATCCGCACCGAATGGGGCGGCATTGCGTGCGATGCCTTGCGGCAATACTCCGGCCACACCGCGTACGCCGAACAGGCCGATCGCCACGCGCGCATGCTGGTCGCGGCCGGGAGCGACGACACGTCACTGGCCTCGCCGCCGGAAGTCGTCGCCGCCACCATCGGCAAGGCCCTGCGCGCACGACACCCACGCACGCGCTACGCCACCGGCGGCGGCGCGCGCATGATCCTGTTCATGCGTCGCTGGCTTGGTGATCGCGGCTTTGATGCCCTGATGCGGCTGGTGGAACGTCGTCTGACCCGAGCGTCACTTACTTGACTTGCAACCTCATGTTTATAAGACAAAATCCATGATGGCCCGTAGGGTGGATAAGCGCAGCGCATCCACCATTTTCGGGCGGACAGCCTATCGGTGGATGCGCTGCGCTTATCCACCCTACGCGATACCCGAATTTCTCTTGGCCTCCCCCCGTTCCTGACGACGCGCCGGCAAAGCCACACACAACGGCTTTTCACGCCTCGGCGTCGCGCCACTCACGCATCAAGGTGGCCACCAGCCCGGCGGCCGGCATCGCACGCGCCAGCGGAGCGCCCTGGCCTGCCCATTGGGCGTCGAAATCGTGGCTTCCGCGCGCCCGGGCAGCTGCGGCCAGCGCCTTGCCGGCGGCATAGGCGATGGGATAATCCGGCAAGGCTGGCGCGTCGTTGCCGGCGATGTCCACCTGCATGCGGTTGACGATGCCACGCGCCGGGCGCCCGGAAATGACGTCCGTGATCCGCGTGCATCGGCTGCGCTCGCTGGCCAAGGCGGCCCGATGGGCCTGGCTGGCCGCCGATTCCGGGCAGCCGATGAAGGCCGTGCCCAGCTGCACGCCGACTGCGCCCAGCCGCATCGCCGCAGCCATTCCCGCACCGTCCATGATGCCGCCGGCCACGATGATCGGCACGCGGCAATGCGTGGCCAGCAGGCGCACCAGAGGCAGCGTGCCCAGACAGCGGTCGCCGGCGTGCGGATCGAACACGCCACGGTGGCCGCCGGCTTCCATGCCCTGGGCCACGATCGCGTCCATGCCACACGCCTCGACCCGCGCGGCATCTTCCAGCGACGTCGCGCAACCCAGCGTGACGATGCCGGCCCGTTTCAGCTCGCCGACCCAGGCGACCGGCGGCACGCCAAAGATGAAACTGGCCACGGCGGGGCGCTCGTCCAGCAGCATGTCGAGCATGGCGCGGTTTTCGACAAAGCTGCCATAACCCGCCGCCAGATGCGCCGGCGGTGCGGCGCCCCATTCCGCAAAATACGGCCGCAGATGATCCAGCCACGCCGCCTCGCGCGCGGCATCGGGCCGTGCCGGCTGGTGACAGAAAAAATTGACGTTGAACGGCTTGTCCGTCAGCGCGCGCGTGTCGGCGATCATCCGCCGCGCGGCATCCACGCTGCTCGAGCCGCAACCCAGCCCGCCCAAGCCTCCCGCGTTGGATACCGCCGCGGCCAGCGCCGGCGTGGCGACACCGGCCATCGGGGCTTGCACGATCGGGCAGGTCACGCCCGGCAAATGCAGCAACGTCGCGTTTTCGACCATATCCCGTTTCCACTCGACCGACACCCGCGCATGGTCGCACACAACCCGGCAGCCTCTCGCGTCAACCACCGCAAGCCACGGTGGAGCCGCACCCTCGCCCGCCGTTACACTGATCGGCCTCCACGAGGTCACCGCTTTGAACGCCAGCAGCACTCAGGACAAAAAGCACACGCCAGTCATGGCGCAATACCTGGCCACCAAGGCCGAGCACCCGGACGTGTTGCTGTTTTTCCGCATGGGCGACTTTTACGAGCTGTTTTACGACGACGCGCGCAAGGCGGCGCGATTGCTGGACATCACGCTGACCACGCGCGGCCATTCGGCCGGGCAACCCATCCCGATGGCCGGCGTGCCGTATCACGCGGTCGAAAATTACTTGGCGCGACTGGTGAAGCTGGGCGAATCGGTGGCCATCTGCGAGCAGATCGGCGATCCGGCCACGTCCAAGGGGCCGGTCGAGCGCAAGGTGGTGCGCATCGTCACACCCGGCACGGTGACCGACGCGGCGCTGCTCGAAGAACGCCGCGACAACCTGCTCATGGCCATCAACGCCGGTCGCGACGGCCGCTACGGGCTGGCCTGGGTGGACCTGGCCAGCGGCCGCTTCATGCTTGGCGAAGTGCCGCATGCCGAAGCACTGGCAGCGGAACTGGCGCGCCTGAAACCGGCCGAAACGCTGGTGGCCGAAGACATCGACTGGCCGCCCGCCGTCGCCACGCTGACCGGCCTGCGCCGGCGGCCGCCATGGCATTTCGACGTCGACGCCGCGCGCCGCGAACTGACACGCTTTTTCGCCACCGACAGCCTGGACGGCTTCGGCGTCACCGGCATGGACCTGGCCGTCGGCGCGGCCGGCAGCCTGCTCGGCTACGTCGAAGAAACCCAGCGCACCGCGCTGCCGCACCTGTCGGGCATGGCCGTGGAAACCGCCGCCGACACCATCGCCATGGACGCGGCCACGCGGCGCAATCTGGAAATCGACACGCACCCGGACGGCCGCATCAAGCACACCTTGCTGGGCATCATCGACGAAACCGTCACGCCGATGGGCGCACGCCTGCTGCGCCGTTGGTTGAACCGCCCGTTGCGCGACCACACCGTGCTGCGCCGCCGCCATCAGGCCATCGACAGCCTGATCGGCAGCCGCGCCAGCCTGCGCGAAACGCTGCGCGGCATCGGCGATCTGGAACGCATCCTGGCGCGCGTGGCGTTGCGCTCGGCGCGTCCGCGCGACCTGTCCACGTTGCGCGACGGCCTGGCCAGCGCGCCGATATTGCGCCAATCGCTGGATAATCTGGACAGCCCGCTGCTGGCCGATCTGGTCGCGCGCATCGGCGACCATGCCGACACCATCGACCTGCTGCGCCGCGCCATCGTCGAGCAGCCACCGGTGCTGGCGCGCGACGGCGGCGTGATCGCCGACGGTTTCGATGCCGAGCTGGACGAGCTGCGCCGCCTGTCCACGCACGCCGACCAGTTTCTGGTCGAAATGGAAGAACGCGAAAAGGCCGCCACCGGCATTCCGACGCTGAAGGTCGGCTACAACCGCGTGCACGGCTACTACCTCGAAATCAGCAAGGCGCAATCGGACAAGGTGCCCACGCACTACACGCGCCGCCAAACGACAAAAAACGCCGAGCGCTACATCACCGAAGAGCTGAAAACCTTCGAGGACAAGGTGCTGTCCGCGCGCGAACGCTCGCTGATGCGCGAACGCGCGCTGTACGCCGAGCTGCTGGAAACGCTCATCACGCGGTTGGAACCGCTCAAGTCCGCGGCCGGCGCCATCGCCGAGCTGGACGTGCTGGCCAACCTGGCCGAACGCGCCGACACGCTGGGCTGGAACGCACCGCAGCTGGCCGACGAACCCGGCATCGCCATCACCGCCGGACGTCATCCGGTGGTCGAAAAAGTGCGCGAGGAACCGTTCGAGCCCAACGACCTGCTGCTCGACGACACCCGCCGCATGCAAGTCATCACCGGCCCCAACATGGGCGGCAAAAGCACCTACATGCGCCAGAACGC
>DASVGR010000059.1:0-3970 GCA_036379395.1 Rhodanobacteraceae bacterium
GCAGTTGTCGAACAGCGCGTACAACGCCTGCAGCGTGGTGCGGATGTCGTTGAACTGGATTTCCTGCGCGTGCAGCGAACGGCCCGACGTCTGGATGTGGTACTTGAGCATCTGGCTGCGCGCGGACGCGCCGTAGCGCTCGCGCATGGCGCGCGCCCAGATGCGCCGGGCAACGCGGCCGATGACGGAGTATTCCGGGTCCATGCCGTTGGAAAAGAAGAACGACAGATTCGGCGCGAAGCTGTCGATGTCCATGCCGCGCGCGAGGTAATACTCGACGATGGTGAAGCCGTTGGACAGCGTGAAGGCCAGCTGGCTTATCGGGTTGGCGCCGGCTTCGGCGATGTGATAACCGCTGATCGACACCGAATAGAAATTGCGCACCTTGTGGTCGACGAAATACTGCTGGATGTCGCCCATCATGCGCAGCGCGAATTCCGTGCTGAAGATGCAGGTGTTCTGCGCCTGGTCTTCCTTGAGGATGTCGGCCTGCACGGTGCCGCGCACCCTGGCGATGGTGTCGGCCTTGATGCGCGCGTAGGTTTCGGCATCGACCAGCTCGTCGCCGGACACGCCCAAAAGCGCCAGGCCCAGGCCGTCGTTGCCTTCCGGCAGGTCACCCGCGTAGACCGGACGCTCGCGGGTGGCAAAAAGCTTGTCGAGCTTTTTCTGCGCCGCGGTCCAGCGCGCGGAATCTTCCTTGAGGTATTTCTCCACGTTCTGGTCGATGGCGGTATTCATGAACATCGCCAGGATCATCGGCGCCGGGCCGTTGATGGTCATCGACACGGAGGTCGTCGGCGCGGACAGGTCGAAGCCCGAATAGAGCTTTTTCATGTCGTCGAGCGTCGCGATCGACACGCCCGAGTTGCCAATCTTGCCGTAGATGTCGGGCCGCTCGGCCGGATCTTCGCCATACAGCGTGACCGAATCGAACGCGGTGGACAGGCGCGCGGCCGGCTGGCCTTTGCTCAAATAATGGAAGCGCTTGTTGGTGCGCTCGGGCGTGCCTTCGCCGGCAAACATGCGCGTGGGCGCCTCGCCGGTGCGGCGGTACGGATACACGCCGGCCGTGTACGGATACGCGCCGGGCAGGTTTTCGCGCATCAAAAACGCCAGCTGGTCGCCCCAGTCGGCGGTCATCGGCGGGGCGACGCGCGGAATCATTTCGTGCGAGAGCGATTCGCGATAGTTCTCGACCGTAATCGTCTTGCCGCGCACGTCGTATGAATTGGTCCTGGCGATGACGGCCTCGCGCCGCGCCGGCCACTCACGCAGCAGATGCACGGCGTCGCTGGTCAATTCCTTGACCGCTTCGTTGTAGCGCTGGCGCAGCACCTTGAGCGCGCGATCGTCGCCTTCGACAAGATCCGCGCTGGCGTAGGTGTCGAGCGCGCGTGGCAGCTTGGGATCGTCCAGTTCGGTCAGTGCGGCGTGGTAATGCTGCGCCTTGCGCGCGGCTTCGGCCTGCTGCGCAATGCCGTCGTTGATACCGCGGCCCTGCTCGGCAATCTCGGCCAGGTAGCGCACGCGCTTGCCGGGAATGAGCACCGTGGCACGTGGCTCCTTGATGGAGGTGTCGACCTGCGGTTCGAAGTTGCAATGCCCGCCGGCAATGCCGGGCAGCTTGGCGCGCAGCAGGCGGCACAGGTTGACGAACATCCAGGTCACGCCCGGATCGTTGAACTGGCTGGCGATGGTCGGATAGACCGGGATGTCCTCGTCGGCCGTCTCGAACGCCAGATGGTTGCGCTTCCACTGCTTGCGCACGTCGCGCAGCGCGTCCTCGGCGCCGCGGCGGTCGTACTTGTTGAGCACCACCAAGTCGGCAAAGTCGATCATGTCGATCTTTTCGAGCTGGCTGGCCGCGCCGTAGTCGCTGGTCATCACGTAGACCGGAAAATCCACCAGATCGACGATGGCCGAATCACTCTGGCCGATGCCGGCGGTTTCGACGATGACGAGGTCGTACGCCTGGCTGCGCAGAAAACCGATGCAGTCCTTGAGCATGTCGTTGACGGCAACGTGGCGCTGGCGCGTGGCCATGGAGCGCATGAACACGCGATGGCTGCGCAGGCTGTTCATGCGGATGCGGTCGCCCAGAAGTGCGCCGCCGCTGCGCCGACGCGTCGGGTCGACAGCCAGCACAGCAATGCGCATCTCGGGAAACGCCTGCAAAAAGCGCAGCAGCAGTTCGTCCACGCTGCTCGACTTGCCCGAACCGCCAGTGCCGGTCATGCCGACGACAGGCGTGCCCTTGCCGGCCAGATCCCACTTTTTGCGCAGGTGCGCCAGCTCGTCCTCGCCGATGCGGCCGTCCTCGAGCGCGCTGAGCATGTGGCCGATGCTGATCTCGTCGTGCACATCGAGCTGGTGCGGCTTGGCCTTGGCGTCCTCGGCCATTTTTTCCTCGCGGCCCTCGTTGGCGCGCCTGACCACGTCCGCGATCATCTCCGTCAGCCCCATCTTCATGCCATCGTTGGGGTGGTAGATGCGCTCGACGCCGTAGGCTTGCAGCTCGGCGATTTCTTCCGGCGTGATGGTGCCGCCGCCGCCGCCGAAAATGCGGATGTGGCCGGCATTGTGCTGCTTGAGCGTGTCGACCATGTACTTGAAATACTCGACGTGGCCGCCCTGGTAGGAGCTCATCGCGATCGCGTCGGCGTCTTCCTGCAGCGCCGCGCGCACCACGTCTTCCACCGAGCGGTTGTGACCCAGATGCACCACTTCGGCGCCCTGGTCCTGGATGATGCGGCGCATGATGTTGATGGCCGCGTCATGGCCATCAAACAGACTGGCCGCCGTGACGAAGCGCAACGGCGTGGCGGTGGCAGGATTGGTGCTCGCGGATACGTGCTTGGCGGGCGTGCTCATGATGTCTCCAAAGGCGCTGATGCAGACCGTCATTGTATCGCGTATGCACGCCAAGCCCCGGGAAATCCGTCACTGGTATGCTCGACATAGCATCATGTTAGGATCGTAAATAATTGTTTATGAATATCTAATAGACAACCATACGCCAAGTGGATCACACGCCATCACGCCATGGCATGACACCCGCCACGGCCATGCCGCGTCACTTTGCGGTCGATCGCACGATCGCCTGTCTTAAGCTGGTGGCACACCTGCACGGAGAACCCACGATGAAGCTGCCTCGACTTTGCGCCGCCGTCGGCGTCTTGTTGCTTCTGGCCGGTTGCGCCACTTCGCCCACCGGGCGGCACCAGTTGATGCTGGTTTCCTCGTCCGACGTGCAGCAGATGGGCATCGCCTCGTTCAACGACATGCGCAAGGCCGGCAAATTTGCCGACAAGCCGCGCGAGCGCGCCTACGCGACCTGCGTGGCCGACGCACTGATCAACGTGCTGCCGGCGCCATGGAAAACGCAAAAGTGGGAAGTCGAAATCATCAACGACCAGAGCGCCAACGCGTTCGCCCTGCCCGGCGCGCGCATCGGCGTCAACGAAGGCATGTTCAAGGTGGCGACCGACCAGGACCAGCTGGCCGTGGTGCTGGGGCACGAGCTGTCGCACGTGGTGGCGCGGCATGGCCAGGAACGCGTGTCGGACAACCTGGCCGCCAAGATCGGCGTGACCGCGGCCAGCATCGTGGGCGCCGCCAACGGCCTTGATCCGAACGCGACGCAAGCGCTGCTGGGTGCCGGTTCCCAGGTCGGTTTTCTGCTGCCGTTCTCGCGCGCGCAGGAAAGTGAAGCCGACACCATGGGCCAGCGCTACATGGCCGAGGCAGGCTTCAACCCCGAGGCGGCAGTCGCACTGTGGCAAAAAATGGACAAGCTGGGCAACGCGCCGTCGTCATTCCTGTCGACCCACCCGTCGCCCGGCCAGCGCATTGCCAACATGCGCAGTGGCGCACAAAAACTGATGCCGGTGTATCGCGATGCACTGGCGACCGGGCATCATCCCGCCTGCCGTCTGAACGCCCGGGCCAACACCCGCTGAATGCGCCG
>DASVGR010000060.1:0-15017 GCA_036379395.1 Rhodanobacteraceae bacterium
GGTAGCGCGTGGCGTGGCCGTCGGCATCAATGGAGGCGATGCGCTGGCCGGCCGCATCGTAGGCAAACCGGTGCAGGTACGCCAGATGCGTGCTGCCGCTGGCGGCATCGGCCACGGCCGTGATGCGGCCGTCAGCATCACGCGTGAAGACTTCGGTGTTGCCGAGCGCATCGGTGATCGACGCCAGGCGATGATCGGCGTCGTAGTCGTAGCCGGTGGTCACGCCGTCGGCGTCGGTCACGGCCGTGCGATCACCGTGGGCGTCATACGCGAACGTGGTCGTGGCCGCCGTTGTGGCCGCGTCGGCATGGATCGCCACCGATGCCAGCCAGCCACGCGCGGTGTAGGTGCTGTCGGTGTCCACCTGGTTGGCGTCGGTCACGCGCACCGGGCGGTCCATCTTGTCGTAGGCCACCGCCGTGGTTTGACCCAGGGCGTTGGTGATGCGCGTGCGGCGATCGGCGCTGTCGTAGGCGGTTGCCGTCGTGTTGCCGTTGGCATCGACGACGGCGGTGACGCGCCCTTCGATGTCGCGTTGGTACGTGGTGACGTGGCCTTCCGGGTCGGTCACCGACTTGAGCAGGCCGTTGGGGTAGTACGCCCATTGCGTGGTGTTGCCCAGCGCATCGGTGGCGCTGGTGCGGTGGCGCATGGCGTCGTAGGTGTAATGCGTCACCTGCCCATCGCGGTTGCGCACGGCGGCCTTGTCGAGCTTGTCCCAGGTAGTGGCTGTGTAGCTGCCGTCGGCGTAGGTGGTGCGGATCAGACGGCCCAGGGCGTCGTACTGGTAGCGCGTGGTGCGGCCCAGCGGATCGGTCTTGCTGGTCACCCGCCCGAGGGCGTCGTAGGTGAAATGGGTAACGGCGCCGGCGGCATCGGTGACGGATGTGCGGTTGCCCTGCGCGTCGTAGGTGTAGCGCGTGGTCTGGCCCAGCGCGTCGGTACGGCTCAGCACCTGACCCCGGTTGTTGTACGTGAACGTGGTGACGGCGCCGGTTTCGTCGGTGTGGGTGAGCACGTCGTGATGGGCGTCGTAGGTGAAGGTTTCGACGCTGTCCGTGCCATCGGCGCCCTTGCGTTCGATCTTGGCGATGTCGATGCCGTCGGGGGCGTAGGTGTAATCGGTTTCAAGGCCCGATGGATCCACCGTGCTGGCCAGACGGCCTTGCGCGTCGTAATGGCTGCTGCGGATTTGCGTACTGCCATCAGGCAAAACACGGGCGACGGCGGATGGCACGTTGAGCGCGCCGGAGCCACCGGCGATGTCACCGGGATGGTTGTACCAGATGCGGCTTTCCAGCGGGTATTTGATGGATTCGAGCGTATCGGAGGTCATCGATTCGAAGCCCCCATGGTTCTGCTGATGCGCCCAGTGGTAATTCAGCGCCTTGGTGTAGTCCACGCCATACTTCTTGAGCGTGGATGCATCCCAGAAAAAGCTGTCACGATCGTTGAGATAGCGGTCAAACGCATGAATGCCGGACGGCACTTTGCCAACGCTGAACGGAACCCCTGGCGCTTCCTGGTAAAACTCCCAGCGTTCCGGCTCGCCATCGGCGTCGGTGATATCAATCCAGCGCCGGTCGCCTTCGATGTGGGTCGCAAAATGCGTGGTGCCATAGGGCGTGGTCATGGCCGTGATGGACGCGCCCGCCGCATAGGCAAACGTGGAGGTCATGCCCATGACATCGGTGATGCCCGCAAGGCGACCGGCACTGTCGTATTGCAGGCTGGCGTCGCGCCCATTGCCGTCACTGACTCGCGTCAGGCGCAATGGATGATCCGCATCGTCGTAGTGAAACTGCAAGGCCTGGCCCACGGCGTTATCCACCGAGATCAAGCGTTGCTGGTCGTCGTAATGCAAAGTGACAACATTGCCGTGCGTGTCCACGCGCTCGGTCATGAATACGCGACGCGGATAGCTGGCCGCGCCATTGCTTTGCGCGTACACGTCCTTGCTGCCATCCGGGAAACGGCGTTCGTACACGACCGGATCGCTGGACACTTCCACCAACTGCGCGCCGGTCTCGACCTCAGGTGCAAATTCTCCGGTTGACGCATTGAAACCCTGATCGGGACGTCCCGGCCCTTTGGGCAAATACGTCAGCACGTTGCGCCCGGGATGCGCCGGATCGTCCTGGATGTAGCTCAACCAGTTGAACGTCCACTTGGGCCCGACGTTGCTCCAGCCAAACGTTGCCGGCTGGTCGATATCCATCTGGTTGTAAGCCAGCGTGAAGCCCAGGGACGGGCCAACAGCCGTCTTCCACGGCAACGGCGTGTCCTGCAAGCCCAGGCTGATCAGCATCGGGCTGATGTACCACGTCGGCATGCCCGCAGACGCATCAGTAGCCGCCTTGGTGGGGGTCACCGCCTGATTCGTGGCTGGATTGCTGTTGTTGGACGAGCCTTGCGCATGCGTGCAGCCACAGTGGTTTTGCTTGGCGTGCTTGTTGGGTACCGATACGTCCCCATGCGGATTGTTGCTGCTGGTCTGGCCGGCACTGGCCACACCTGCCAAAGCCAGCGTCAGCACGGCCGTCAGGAGGGAAGACAGGATCTTGCGAGTGCGTTGCGACATGATCATTCCTTGCATGCGATACAGCACGAATCAGACGCCGCGACATCGGTCACGGCGGTCAACGGGATTACTTGCGAACAGGCGCCACCGGCAACAACGTGTCGGGGTTGATGACTACGTGATGCGGCAGTGCGCGAAAACTGCGCGGCGAGATGGCCACACCGTCCGACGGCCGATACACCCCGGCCGGATAACGCTTGAAACAGGCAAGATCGCCCTTGCGGCACAAAATCGCCACGCATCCATCCACCGACCAATAAGCCTTGGCAGCGGGATCGGCAGGCGGAATTTCGAACTTGCCGCGATGCGGCGAATAACGCACCAGGTCACCCGGTTGCGGGCGACCGTCGCGAAACTCCTGCCGCGCCATCAATACCGCCAGCACCGAACCGTCAGCCAGACGAATGGATACCGGTTGCAAGGCTTTGTAAAAGCTCTTGGCGCTGACCGGCAGGGCTTGCCACAAGCCGCGTACCCGCATGGCATGGAACAACCGCGAACTTTGTGCCGCGCTTGCATGCGCCGCGTAACGGCCGATGACGAGATACGGATAGGCGCCACGATCAGGCATGGCGCAGCGATGGACATCGCAATGAAATGCCCGCCCGCCCCCTGCGGGCGTAGGCAAGTGTGTGGTGGTTGCGGCCAGCGCAGCCCCCGCTGCCGTCAAGCCCGCGCACCACACCAGCGTCCCGGCAATCCCCCGCAGAAATCTTTCCATGACTTCCATCCCCTCCCAAGGCTGTCGACAAGCCTACGTGGTGCCCAAAGGCGCCGACGTGACGGCCTTCGCAAAACAGCCACAACATGAAGTCATCGCCACATGCCCGCCGGCGTCCCTGGCAGACAAGCAAAAGCGACGGAGTCCGGTCAGTGGCCACCAACCGGACTCCGTCGCTTGAGCTGTTTTCTGGTTAATTGCCGCTGGATTGCTTGGGCAACGGCGCCAGACTGAAGCTGATGGTGGTCATCTTGCCGTCCAGCGCGTGGATCACGGCAGCCGTGAGGTCATTGCTGCCATTGCCGCCCAGGACATCGTCGCGGTTTAGCAGGATGCCGCAACTGCGCTGCTTGTAGGCGGAAGCGACCAGCGGGTTGACGACGTTGCCGATGCGCTCGGTCACCTGCTGGCGCGTCAGTTGCACGCGCGCGTTGAGCTTGCGCTGGTCCAGCTCGAACGCCTGCATGCGTTGCTGCAACGACTTCTGCTGGCTGGTGCGCTCGGCATCCGTCATGCTCTTGGCCTTGGCCTGGAATTGCTGGATCGCCGTCTGCAGCGGCGCCTGCTCGGCCTTGAGCTGGCTGTCGGCCTGCTGCACGAGCTGCTTGAGGCGCGCATCGGCCGCCTTGCCGACCTTGGAATCGGCCAGTACCGCGCCGCGCGAAAGCATGCACACGCCAGGGACCGAACTGTTGCCAAGGTTGCCATTCTTCTGCGCGGCATGCACGGAAGCCAGCGGCAACATCAAGGCGCCGGCCACACCGGCGGCAATCAAAACACGTTGAAAAGACATAAAGTTCCTTCGAGATGGTGAACAGCGCCTGCGCATTCGCGGCCGACGCCCGAGCATAGCAAGTGTGGCCGCGCCCGCAAGCGGGCCTGGCGACATATTCAGGGTTGAGTCTTGACGGCCTTGGCCTCCTGCTTGCGCAACGGCGCCAGCGATTCGAACTGGCGTTGGTAGTCCAGCGTGGCCGCGCGCGCGTCGGCGCTGGAGGTGATGATGCGCGGCGTGATCAGGATCAGCAGTTCCGTGCGGTTCTTGCTGCGGTCGGTACTGCCGAACAGGCGCCCCAGCACGGGAATGCGGCTCAACCACGGCACGCCGGATTGGCTGTTGCCGTCACTTTGCTGAATGAGACCTCCCAGCAGCACCGTCTGGCCGCTCTGCACGGCAATCTGCGTGGCCAGTTCGCGGCTGTTGATCGAATAATTGCCGAAACTGTCCTTGTTGCCCAGGTCACTGACCACCTGGTCGAGGTTCAGGTACACCAGACCGCCGGGATTGACGCGCGGACGCACCTTCAGGATCACGCCGGTGTCCTTGTAATTCACCTCACCGACCGTGTTGATGCCGCCATTGTCCAGCGAACTGCTCAGGCCCGCCGCAAAATAGGTCTGGTTGACCGGCACCTGGGTACCGACCTGGATCGACGCCGTGTGGTTGTTCATGACCACGACCGACGGCTCGGACAACACCTTGGTGTTGCCGTTGGTCTCGATGGCGTGCACGGCCGCCTGCAGGTTGCTGTTGAGGAACGAGTAGAAAAACGCGTCGCTGCCGGGCACGAAACTGCCGCCGCCCTGGCCCAGCGCCCACTGTTGCTGGTTGCCGGGCTGACCGGGCACGTAACCGCCCTTGCCATCCGAATGGCCGCCGATCAGGCCTTCCAGGTACCACTGCACGCCAAAGCTGAATTTGCCGGTCAGCTGCACTTCGAGAATGCGCGTCTCGATCTGCACCTGCAGCGGCACCACGTCCAGCCGCTGGATGGCCGATTCGATCTGCGCCCACTGCGACGGCCGGCAACGGATCAGCAGCTGGTTGTTGGCGTTGATGGCCGTGACGCGCACGCCGTTTTTGCTTGCCAGCCCACCACCGGCGCCAGTGCCGCCGCCCACATCGTTGTTGCTGCTGAACGTGTCGCTGCCGACACTGGAAGTGCCGCCAATGCCGGAACCTTCATCCGACGAACCGCCCATTGAGCCACTCATCGAGCTGCCGCCGGAAGACGTGTCGCTTGAGCCCAGGCCGCGCGATCCCGTGCCGATCGCGGAGGCTTCGCCGGCACCCCGGCCGCTGGCCGAACCGCTGCCCAGCGTCGAGGACGTCAGCCCCGGTGCCACGCTGCCGGCCGCGCCCGTCTGGTTGCCGCCCACGCCACCGCTGCCGTTGTAGATCTGGTTGATGTAACCGGCCAGCGTATTGGCCGGCATGTTCTTGACGTCGTACACGTACAACTGCGGCTGGTTGCCGCCGCCGGCGTCGATGCGGTTGATCCACTGGTGCACCTCGGCCAGATAGTCCGGCTGCGAGGTGATGACGACGATGGCGTTGGTGCGCTTGATCGGAATGAAGCGCAGCATGCCGGCCAGCGGCGTCGAGCCCTTGGGCCCGAACAGCTTGTCCAGCTGCGGCATCAACTGCGTCACGCTGGCGTGCTGCAGGGTGTACACGCCCACCGACATGCCCTTGAGCCAGTCCACGTCAAACGTCTGGATGGTGCGCTGGTAGTCGGCCAGCTGTTCCGGCGTGCCGGCCATGACCAGCACGTTGCGCATCGGGTCGACCAGCAAAAACGCGCTTTCCGGCGCAAACGGCTTGAGCAGTTTCTTCATCTCGCTGGCCGAGATGAAATGCAGCGGGAACAGGCGCGCCGTCAGCCCCGCGCCCGGTGCGGTGGCGCCCAGGCTGGGCGCCAGGTTGCCGGCCACCGCATCCTTGGCCGGCAGCACCAGAAAGCGACCGTTCTTTTCGACCAGCGCGTTGCCGGTCCACGACAGCAGCGTTTCCAGGATCGGCAGCGCCTCGTCCGGCGGCACCGGGCGCGCGGTGGAGAACGTGATCGCGCCCTTGACGCCCGGTTCGATGGCGTAATTGCGCTTCAGGAAGTCGCCCAGCACAGCCTTGACCACGGCTTCGACCGGCTGGTCCTCAAAGTTGAACACCACGCCCTTGGCGCCCTTTTCGGCCTTGCCGGAAGTGCCGCCGTGTGCGGCGGGTGCGCCCAGCGCGCGCACGAACACGCCGCTGCCCTGATGCACGGATGAAGTGGCCGGAGTGGCCGGATTGCCTTGCCCGGCCGGCCGGGTCGGCAACGACTGCGGCGGCGGGTTGTGCGTGCCGGCGACGGCTTCGCGTTCCAACGCGTAATCGTTGCTGGACGGCGGCAACGTGGAGCAACCGGCCAATACGGCAGCGGCGGCCACGACAGACAAAATGCGCCAAGATCTCATGGGTCAATGCTCTCCGGCGTGTGCCGCCTGCTGGCGACGGCGTTGCTCGATGCGTTGTTTGATCGCCGCGGTGCGCGCGCGTTGCGCAGCCGCGGCGGCAGCTTGCTGTTCGCTGGCCCGCGACGGGCGGGCGTTCGGTGTCGACGCGGGCGCGGGTGTCGGCGCGGGCGCGTCGGCCGTGTTGCCGGAGGCCTTGCCCGGCGTCTTCAATGCCAGCCGCGTACGCCGCGCGCCGTCGACGAACACGGCGCTGCGTGCATCCAGTTTTTGCAGCGTCCAGTTGCTGTGCGCCAGGCGCGCGCCCTCGCGCACGCGCACGCCATGGCCGGTCTTGGCATTGCGCAGCAACGCCATGTGCAGACCCGGCGCCAGCATCACGCCGGTCAGCTCCAGATTGTCGACACTGACGTCACCGCCGCCGGTGGCCGCTTCCGGTGCCGGCTCGCGCGTGGAGGTGAACAGCGGGTGCTCCCAGATCGCCGCGTAATGCGACAACGGCAACGGCGGATCGCCGGCCACCGCGTGCGCCGTCGGCAACGCGGGCGGCGTGCCCGGCGCCAGCCAGTGGATGCCGCGCCCGATGCCCGCCACGAACGCAATCCAGACCACCGCCAGCACGATGCACGCACCGGCCAGCCACGGCGTCAGGCGGCGCTGGTCGGCCGCGTTCATGGCTGCCTCCCGGACGCCTGATGCATGTAGCCGGACAAGGTGAGCTGCACATTGAGCGGCTGCGTGGTGCCGTCCTTGCCCGGACGCGGATTGCGGAACGCGTTGAAATTGTCGACGAACAGATACGGCTTGTCGTGCGCCAGGTCGTACAGCACGGCTGCCAGCGGCGCCATGCCACAACGCATGTTGATGCTGGCGCTGACCTTGCGGTACGGCGCGTGGTCGTCGCCCTGCGTCGGCACCGGCATCTTTTGCGTGACCTTGCACGGCCCCAGCGCGGCATGCGCGCCCACGATTTCGACCGTGCGCTGCATCAGCGCGGCCGTGGCGGCGTTGGGATCGCCGCCGGCCAGAAACGCGCTGGCGTCGGCGTCATCCTGTGACAACCCGGCCAGCTGATGCTGCAACACGTCGCGCTGCGCGACCAGTGCGGCGTAACTCTGCTGTTCGTCGCGCAACGACTGGATCTGGCCATCGGTCTGCAGCAGCGGCGTCACGAACCACCACTGCACCAGCAACCACCAGGCCAGCGCCAGCACCACCAGCACCAGCAACCAGGCACTGACGCGGCTTTCAACGGGCGTGAGTTTGCGCATGCGCACCTCCCGTCGTGGCGGCCCGCGCCGGCGCGGCCTTGGCCGGCGTCGATCCGGCAGGCGGCGTGCGCAGGTTGGCCGTCATGTAAAAACGTTCCTTGCCGGTATTGGGATCGGTCTGGATCGAACCCTGGAAGCCCGGATCGGACAGATACGGCGAAGCGGCCATGAGCTTGAGCAGGTGCGTGGCCTGCGGGCTTTCGCCCTGCAGGCTGACGCCACCGGACGTGCTCACGCCCAAATGCTGCAGGTAGCTGTCGTGCGGCAAGCGCCGCGTGATGTCGGCCAGCACGTCCACCGCGCTCGGCTGACTGGCCCGCTGACGCGCCAGAAAGCCCGACGCGCCCATGCGCTCGACCAGCTCGTGGCGCAACACGCGCACGCGATGCGCCTGCGTCTGCAATGCATCGACCTGGTCTTGCATGGTGGCCAGGACCACACGCCGGTTGTGCAGCCATTGACCCATGGCCAACACCACCAGCAACACCGCCACAGCGGCCAGAATGGCATTGAGCCGGCGCCGCGGATGCTTGTGTTCCGGGCGCGCGGACACGGCCAGCATGTTGACGCCCAGACGCGCATCGCCATCCAGCGCATCGACCGCGTCCACCGGCGCATCCAGCGCCGCCAGCTGCTGCAGCCACGGTGTCAGCCGCGCCTTGGGCGTGGCCACCAGTTCGACCTGCAGGCGACCGTCGTCGAGACGGCGCACGACACGCGCGGCATAGGCCACGTCGGCCAGCCGGAACGGTGTCTGGCGGTCCATCTCGTAGCCAAGCACGCGCGCAAGGTCGCCACGCGCGGCGGCCGGCAGCAACAGCGTGCGCCGCAGCACCTGATGCGGCGCCAGACACAGCGCCAGACGCAAATCCGCCGGTTCGACGCCGGCCAGCGCATCGTGCAGCGCGCTGCGTTGCAGGGTGTCGGCTTCGGTCAGGTCGATCGTGGCGAGCACCGCATCGGCACCGGCGCGGCGCACGCTCAGCGCGTCACCGTCCAGCATCAGCCAATACCAGCTGGCCTTGCGCGTCCACATGGCAGTCCAGCGCGACGGCAGGCTGGCGGCCAGCTCGCGTCCCCACCAGGCAAAAAACGCGGGCAGCGACGAGCCGCGCCACGCACGGCGCACACGCTCCCCCTGCCGCTGCCACAATTGCGTCAGCTCATTCAACCGCCACTCCCTCCCGCCATTGCAGTACGGCGTACGGCGCCCCGTCGGGCATCCCGCCGCGCCGACGAATGGTCGCATGCAACACGGCCATGGTGCCATTGGCCAGCGTGGCCGTGGACACCACACTGTGCGTGCCGGTCATGCGTCCTGCCGTGACCGGCATCCCATTGGGCAAGCCCGGCAGACCTTGTGCCGAACGCTCATGCCGGCGTTCCTTGACGTACTGGCTGGCGTCATCGCTCGTCATGCCCGGCAACGCGGCCAGCACGGCGGCCGGCGCATGCGCGGCATTGGGAATGTTGCGTCCGGACCAGATCGTCAGCGACGGCACGATGCGCGCATACAACGATGGGGTCATGCCCAGCACCTGCTGGACCTCCTCGATGCTGGCGAACGGACCGTTGCGCGGACCGTAGGCGCGCCCGGCCTGCGCATAAGCGGCTTTTTCGGCGCCACCGGGGCGCACCGTGTTGTCGCTGTCGCGCCAGTCGGCGATGGCGGCGGCCAGATCGTGCGCCTTGTCCGTGGACAGGCCTTCGCCGTGCAGAAAACGCGCCAGCACTTGCGGCGTGGCCGTGTTGAGGTCGATCTTGCCGTCCTCGGCCGTCACCTTGACCGTCACCTTGGCGCCGGCAAACGTGAACGTGTAGGGCTGGCCATCGACGCGCCAGCGCCGCGCCGGATCGGGGTCCTGCAAGCCGGCGACGGCGCGCGCCAGCCCGGCTTCGGCCGCGTAACGCGCGCGCGCCTGCGCCACCTGGTAGCGCGTCTGCAGGCCTTCGCTGCGCGTCAGGGCGACAAAACCGCCCAGCACGATGGCCATCAGCGCGCACGCCCACAACACCAGGATCAGCGCCACGCCGCGCTCGTGCCGCGCGCTCATGGCTGCATCGCCTGCAGGCCGGTGGCGCGGATCACGGCGCGATTGACGGCGCTGTTGTCCACGCGCAGCGGCACTTCCAGCGTCGGCAAAGTGCCCTGCGCCGTTTTCAGATGGATTTCGACCAGCGCCGGCAGGCGCGAGGAATGCGTCCAGTTGTCGCTCCAGCCGGTGTCCTTGCGGCGAATGTCGAAGCCGCGATAGGCAAACTGTCCGGACGTGATGTGCGCCAGCAGCCGTTGCGGCGGCCCGAACGGCTGCGGCGCGCTGCCATCCGGCGGCAACAACGCGAACGCCGCTTCCAGATTGAATTGCCCATGCCCGTCCGGCACCAGCTTGAGCGTTTGCAGCTGCGGCCCCAGGCGGCCCAGAAAACCGGGCAGCGGCGCCACGAAGCGCATGGCCTGCGACGCGCCGACAAACACCACCGCGCGGCCGTTGTCCAGCCGCGCCCACGGGATCGGCCGGACCTGCGCCAGATTGCGGCGCAAAAACTGCTCGGCGCCGCGCCGCGTGTCCAGCCGCGCCACCGCGTCGCGGCCGCGATGGACACTGCCGGTCAAGGTGCGGATGCCGCCGTACACGCCCAGCATCAGCAGCGCCAGCAAGGCCAGCGCGGCGATGATTTCCAGCAGCGTGAAGCCGCCTTGCGCGCGTGCGTTCATGACGAGCCCTGGCCGGTCACGCGGGCCACGCGCAAGGTGTCGAAATGCAGCACGTGCTGACGCGCGGCCGGCCCCCACATCACGGCCAGATCCAGTTTGTACAGCTGCAGGCGGCTGGTCGCCGGCGTGGTTGTCGTGTTGGTACGGCGCGTCTTGCCGGTTGCCTGCGGCTGCCACGGCGTGACGGTCAGTTGCCAGCGGTAAACCGGGTCGAACTGGCCAGATGTGACGCCGACCTCAGGCGGCGTCATGGTGAATGCGCTGTCCAGCAGCGACTGCGCCCACGCCGCGGCCTGCGTCTGCGTCGCGGCGTTGTGCGTCAGCGCCATCGAGGCGCCCAACGCCTTGAGCATGACCGTGGCCGACAACGCCAGGATGGCGATGGCCGCGACCACCTCCAGCAGCGTGAAACCACGGGCATGACGCGCACTCACGAAGAAGCACCCGCAGCTTTGGACGCGCCGGTCTGGATGCTGATGGCGCCGGTCAGCCAGGCCACGTTGATGCGCCATTCGCGCGCACCGCGACGCAGCGTGACGTGACCACCGGTCGAGCTGCCATCCGGAAAAAAGCGGATGCGCGCAACCTTGCCGGCCACCTGGTCCTCGGCCGCGCTGGTCACGTCCAGGCGCATGTGCGCCGGCAGCTTGTGCGGCGACTTGCCAGGCACGCTCCAAGTGCGTGCGGCAACGTTGACGACGAACACCTCGGGCTTGGCATGCACGATGGCCTGCGTACGCGTGTAACGCAGCGCGGCGGCGATATCCGTGCCGGCCGCGCGTACGCGCGCCGCGCCCAATCCACGCGACACCGACACACTGACCGCGGCCGCGGCGATGGCAATCAGCACGATCACGGCCAGCATTTCCAGCAGCGTGAAGCCACGCGCATGCCTGGCCGGGCATCCCGCCATCGTGCGCAGGCGCGCTCCTACAGGAGCGGCCATGGAAATTGAGGCTTTGCCCCCGTAGGAGCCCGCCTGCGGGCGAACGGAGCTTGCCTGAATCCCGCATCCCGCCATCGCGCGCAGGCGCGCTCCTACAGGAGCGGCCATGGAAATTGGGGCCTTGCCTTCGTAGGAGCCCGCCTGCGGGCGAACGGCACTTACCTGAATCCCGCAGCCGGCCATCGCGCGCAGGCGCGCTCCTACAGGAGCGGCCACGGAATTGGAGGCTTTGCCTCCGTAGGAGCCCGCCTGCGGGCGAATGGAGCTTGCCTGAATCCCGCATCCCGCCATCGCGCGCAGGCGCGCTCCCACGGATGTCGCCAGCCCGATCCCGCATTGGCCGGCCACCCGACTCATTGCCAGTTGCCCACATCCTTGTTGAAGCCGGTGCCGCCCGGCTTGCCGTCCGCGCCGTAGAAAACCAGGTCGAACGTGCCATGCTCACCCGGATACTTGTAGCCGAACGCATGGCCGAACGGATCCTTCAGCTGCGACGCCTTGGCGTACGGTCCCAGCCAGTTGCTGGCGTCGGTCGGCTTGGTCACCAGCGCCTTGAGGCTCTCCGGCGGCGAGCCGTTGTCGAGCGCGTAGTTCTGGATGTCCTGGCCAAGCGTCATCAGCTGCGCCTTGCCGGCGCCGTACTTGCCCTTTTGCATGTTCTTGCCGACCTGCGTCACCACGATGGCGCCGATGATGCCGATCAACACGATCACGGCCAGCATTTCCAGCAGCGTGAAGCCGCGCGCCGCGCGTCTTCCGGTCAAACCTGATGGCATGAAGCAATCCCTCCCGTGCAAAGTCATCAATGGATACTCCCCGTCAAACTCAAAAGCGGCAACAGGATCGCCGCCATGATCACCGCCACCAGCGCCGTCATCACCAGCGTCAGCACCGGCACCAGCGCGGCCAGCAGACGCTCGATGGAACGGCGTGATTCGGTGTCGAACGTGTCGGCCACCTTAAGCAGCAAGGTGTCCAGCGCGCCGGCTTCCTCGCCCACGTCGATCATTTGCAGCGCCAGGCGCGGAAAACATTTGCTTGCCGTCAACGCCGCGCCCAGCCCCGCGCCGCCCTTGACGGCTTCAGCCGCCTCACCCAACGCCTGATCCAATGCACTATTGCCTGTGACCTGCCGCGCAATGGAAAGTGCCCCAAGCAAGGGGACACCGTTTTTGAGCAAGGTGCCGAGCGTGCGCGCGATGCGTGCGGTTTCGATCTTCAGCAGCAGCGGACCGACCACGCGCACGCGCAGCAGCCAGGCATCGAACGCATGCCGCGCCTCAGGCTGGCGCAGGCGTACGCGCAGCACCAGCACCGCCACCACCACAACCAGCAAAATCAGCCACCACCAGCCTTGCACCAGCTCGCCCAGGTCGAGCACGACGCGCGTGATGGTCGGTATCGGCACGCCCATGTTGGCGAAGATCGGCACGAATTGCGGCACCACATAGGCCATCAGCAGCACCAGCGAACCGACCACGCCGACCAGCAAAAACGCCGGATAGATCAGCGCGTTGATGACGGACGAACGCAGCGCCTGCGCGCGTTCCAGGTAATCGGCCAGACGGCGCAGCGTGTCTTCCAACGAGCCGCCGGTTTCGCCCGCGCGCACCAGCGAGATGTACAGGCGCGGGAACACGTCGTGCTCTTCTTCCAGCGCCCGCGACAGCGTGCTGCCGCCGCGTACGCGGTCGCGCACACGCTCGATGAGTTTTTGCGCGCGCGCGCCTTCGGGCAATTCCAACAGCAGCGTCAACGCGCGGTCCAGCGGCTGGCCGGCACCCAGCAAGGTGGCCAGCTGATGCGTGAACATGGCCAGCTGGTCGCCCTTGAACGGCCCGCGCTGACGGCCCAGACCGCGGATGCCGCCGGCGCCACCGGCCGGCGCGGCTTCCAGGGGCGTCGCGCCCTGATCCTGCAGGCGCGTGATCACGTCCTCGACGCTGGCGGCCTCCATCGTACCCTTGAGCGTCTCGCCGTTGGCGCTGATGGCCTTGTAGGCAAACGTGGCCATCAGCGGTCCGCCCCGGCCTCGTAGGAGCGCGCCTGCGCGCGATGGGGTTGGCGTGATGCCCCGAATGCGTGGCCGGTCGCCTGCGGGCAGGCTCCTACGTGAAGCGCCCGCGCGCGATGGGGCTGGCGTGATGCCTCGAATGCGTGGCCGGTCGCCTGCAGGCAGGCTCCTACGTGAAGCGCCCGCGCGCGATGGGGTTGGCGTGATGCCCCGAATGCGTGGCCGGTCGCCTGCAGGCAGGCTCCTACGTGAAGCGCCTGCGCGCGATGGGGCTGGCGTGATCGCTCAACCGTCTTGCGTGACACGCAGCACCTCCTCGAGCGTGGTCACGCCGGCCAGCGCCTTGGCGATGCCGTCTTCGTACATGGTGCGCATGCCCGACGCGCGCGCGGCGCGCTCGATGTCACCGGCGTCGGCGTGCTGCATCACCAGGCGGCGCAGCTCGTCGGTCATGACCAGAAATTCGAGGATGGCCTGACGGCCGTGGTAACCGGTCGGATTGGCCTCGCTGGTGCCGGGTTTGTACAGGCGGATCGGCCGCGCGTCGGTGTATTTTTCCAGCTCGAACTGGGCGATCACCTCGGCCGGGGCTTCATACGCCACGGCGGTTTCGGGGTCGAGCCGGCGCACCAGTCGCTGCGCCAGAATGCCGTTGATGGTCGAGCCCAAAAGGTAATCTTCCACGCCCATGTCGAGCAGGCGCGTGACGCCGCCGGCGGCCGAATTGGTGTGCAGCGTGGACAGCACCAGATGCCCGGTCAGCGCCGACTGGATGGCGATGCGGCAGGTTTCCAGATCACGCATTTCGCCGATCATGATGACGTCGGGATCCTGGCGCATGATCGAGCGCAGGGCGTTGGAAAAATCCAGCCCGATCGACGGCTTGGCCTGAATCTGGTTGATGCCTTCGAGCTGGTATTCGACCGGGTCTTCGACGGTGATGATCTTGACCTTGTCGGTGTTGACGCGCGACAGCGCCGTGTACAGCGTGGTGGTCTTGCCCGAGCCGGTCGGGCCAGTCACCAGCAAAATGCCGTTGGGACGCTCCAGCACGTCGATGAATTGCTTTTCGAACGCGCCGGTGAAGCCCAGCCGGGCAAAGTCGAACACCACCGATTCGCGATCAAGGATACGCATCACCACCGATTCGCCAAAGCTGGTGGGAACGGTCGACACACGCAAATCCAGCTCCTTGCCCTGCACGCGCAGCTGGATGCGGCCGTCCTGCGGCAGGCGGCGCTCGGCGATGTTGAGCCGCGCCATGATCTTGACGCGCGAGATGACCGCGGCGGTGGAGCTGGCCGGCGGCGCCTCGACTTCTTCCAGCACGCCGTCGATGCGGTAACGCACTTTGAGGCGCGATTCGAACGGCTCGATATGCACGTCCGACGCACGCGCTTCCACGGCGCGCTGGATGATGAGGTTGACCAGGCGGATGACCGGCGCCTCGGAAGCCAGGTCGCGCAAATGCTCGACATCGTCCTCGCCGCCGCTGGCCGCGTCGCCGTCGAGATTCTCGACGATCGTGCCCATG